>PUNN01000168.1 GCA_003552605.1 Phycisphaeraceae bacterium | reverse complement strand
CGGACACCCCAAGGAAGCCGCTGACGCAGCCAGCCAACCTTCTCTGGCTACAAAGGGGTCCCGCGACATGTGTCATGCACCCGACACAACGCTTCAGCGTGATGCGTATAAACGGGTGCGGACCCACATCTTCCGTAACCAGTCTGTCACCGCGCCGGCGGGGGCAGTTCGCCGTACGGCATGGCGGCTGAGCAGCACGGGGGCGGCGGCGCCGTTGACGGTGCCTTGCCGGCCACCCGCCGCCGGATGGTGCTGCTCGATCAGCCGGCTGAGTTCGGCGAAAAGGTTGTACCGCTCGAGGACGCGGCGGCGGGCTTCGAGGATCGCCGGCAGACGCTTTGACCAGGCATCGGTTTCGATCGCTTCACGGATCGCCGCCGCGCACTCCGCCGGGTTGCGAAGGTCGATGGCGATGAAGCTCTCGGCCGGGAAGTAGTCGCTCGCGTTCGGGCAGCCGTGATAGAACGGCAACGTGCAGCCGAGAAATGCATCGGCGAGCTTTTCCGTCCAGTGATGCGGAGCAATGTGGTTCTCGATGGCGACGTGATAACGATAGGAATCGAGCGCTTCGGCCTTGTCATCGATCAGCCGTACACCGTGTCCGTAGATGTCAAGCTCGGGTAGCAGTCGCTTGAGTCGTTGTGTGAAGCGGTAACGGTGATGATGCAGTGTATGCCGCTGGCGCTTTGCCGAGCATACCGTCGAGACATCATTTGTCTTGTGCAGTGGTGGGTGATCCCGCATGCGGTCGAAATCGAGACGGTGTCTCTCGCCGCAGCCGTAGAACCAGCGAAGGCCGGCCTGCTGGTGGATCAGCCCCGGATGATCGATCACCCACGGCTCCTGGCTGCTCAAGATGTGGGCGAACTGCCGCGTATAGCGGCGGCCGTAGTATTTGACCGAGGCGGGTTCGGTGGTAACCAGAAGCGTGTGCCCGGCGGGGCAGGCCAGGGGCTGCCTTGCGACCGAGAAGCGCTCGGTTTCAGCCGTAGGCAGGTCATCGTATACCACCAGCCAGTCGTACTGCTCAGCATCGACGTCAAAGACAAACCGGCATTGCCCCCACACCGGTTCACCCCGGGGGAACTGGCGCATCCACAACGAGGCGCCCTCACGACGACCGCGGGCAAGGAACTTGACAAGGATAGGCCTGTCGCTCATGAACCATCCACTCACCGGCCGCGATACGCAACGGCAGTTGATTCATCATACCGCATCGCCCCCGTCACGCACCCGGATCGGTGGATCAATGCCAGGGCGAACGCTTGTAACTCGGGTGGCATGGTCAGCGGCTGTCCGCAGCCGATGGCCATGACGGCCCGTGACCGGGGGTTCGCCGCATGGCCATCAGCCGAAGACGGCTGCTGACCATGCCACCCAAGCTACATGTGTTTGCCCTGGGATCAATTCTCCCCCAACCATCGCTCGCCGCGCGCCTTCTCCGCCTCGGCGAACGCGCGGCGGACGGTGTCGTAAACCTTCCGTGGCAGCGGCCCCTTGGCCGCCATGGCGAGGTTGGCCCGGGCGTGATCGGTCTGCCGCGTGGCGATGATCGAGCAGTGCAGGCCCGGCACGGTGAGGTTGAACCGCACGGCAAGCTCACCCCAGCCGGCCGGGAAGTCTTCAAAGCCGAGCGCCGGCAGGTCAAGGTCCATCGCCTTCAACCGTTCGACATAGGGCGCCACCTTGTGCTTGGCGTAGGTTTCCGCCGGCTCATCGAGATAGCGCCACGCAGCGTTGGCCACGGGACGTTTGGCAATCACCCCCATACCCCGAGCCCGTGCCACCGGCAGGGCCTCATCGATGTTGTACTGATCCGCAACGCTGATCGAGGTCTCGAGAATGTCCAGCTCTTCCATCCCCGCCGCGATCGCGGCCCGATCGTTGTCACCGGAATACCCGGCAAAGCGGATCTTGCCCGCCTGCCTCGCCCGCGCAAGCACCGCCACCGCATCCCCGGCTTCCAGCCGGTCGCGGTCGTAGGAGTGAAGCAGCATCGCATCGAGATAATCCGTGCGCAGCCGCTTCAACGCGCGGTCGATGTCGTCCATGCTGATGTCGCGCGAGCGCATGGTGCCATCGGGCAGGATGTCGTGGTGGCCGCACTTCGAAACCAGGATGAACTGATCGCGGCGATGGCTGAGGTATTCGCCCAGAAACACCTCGTGCTCGCCGTAGACCTGTGCCGTATCGACCAGGTTGGCGCCACTGTCGAGCATCAGCTCGATGACTTCCAGGCGATCAGTAGCGCCGATCCCCAGCGGCGAGACTTCCAGGCCGGTTGCGCCGAAAGACTGTCTCTGCATCATGTCTGCTCCGGTAATGACTGAGAGCATGGTCGGCCCGGTTGCTGCAGCCACGCTTCATGCGAAGCGCTGCCGCTGCCAGCCGGATTGATCGAGAAGCTCCTCGATCTGCCGCATCTGGCTTTCGTTCAATGGCCCCTGCTCGAGCGCCCCGGCGTTGTCCTCGACCTGTGCAACGGTCTTGAACCCGGGGATGGGGACGGTCACCGCGCTGCGCGCCCACAGCCATCCGATGGCACCTTGTGCCGGCGTGCGGCCGTCGCTGGTCAGCACCTCGCGAATGGCTGAAGCGGTGTCGATCGCCTGCGCAATTGCACCCTCCCGTGTGTCCCAGTTGTGGCGGACATCGTTGTCCGGCAGTTGCGTCCCGCGGGTGAACTTGGCCGTCAGGATGCCCTTGGCCAGCGGGCCGCGGTTGATGCTCGCAAGGTTCTCACGCTCGGCGAGCGCCAGCGTCTGCTCGTTGCCTTCGAAGATGTTCAGTTGCTGCTGAACCACGCTGCAATGCTTGCCCCGGGCGAACGCGGCGGCGCGGGCCGGGTCATCAGTGCTCCAGCCGTAGCAGCGAACCTTGCCCGCCTCGACCAGCTTCTCGAGCGCCTCGATCAAAGGGTCGACCTTGTCGGCATCGTAGCCGCCGAGGTGGAACTGAAGCACATCCAGGTAATCCGTGCGCAACCGCTTCAAACTCGTTTCACACGAGCGGTTGAGATGCTCGATGCTCGGGTCGCTGCCGGTGGCCTGGCGCTTCTGCTCATCGACGTTGTGGCCGAACTTGCTAGCGATGACCACCTGTCCGCGCCGGCCTTCAAGGGCCTCACCGAGCACCTTCTCTGAATGGCCGGCGCCGTAGCACTCGGCGGTATCGAAGAAGCTCACGCCCATCTCGAGGGCCCGGTGGATGGCACGGATCGACTCGGCATCATCCACATCGCCCCATCCACAGGGGTTGCCATCTTCGGTGACATACGGGCCGCCAATGGCCCAGCAGCCCAGGCCCATGCCGCTGATGCGAATGCCGCTGCGTCCGAGTGTGCGATGGATCATGGTTGATTGCTCCGCAGGAAAGGGTTGCCTTTAATCGCGCGGCCGGGAACATCCCCGCCGCCTTCTCACCCCTCGTTATACCACGTCGTGGAGGCATGTGGTCGGCGGGATGCGACCGGCTGTTACCATACGTGTGGGCGCCCGGCACGGCTTGGCGGGTGTCACGTGGTAAGGTTGCCTGCCCATGAATAGCCCCCATCGTCGACACATCGCCGGTTGCATGACCGGCACAAGCATGGATGGGCTCGATGTGGCCCTCGTGCAGATCGAAGGCCGCGGCCTGGCAATGACCGCTTCGATCGTGGCCACACACAGCGAGCCGCTCGGCTCACTCGCCGATGACCTTCGCGACCTCGCCGGGGGAGAAGGAACACCGGCACTGGGCTGGATGCAGGCGGCCCATCGTCTCGGCATGCTGCACGCCGAGGCGATTGAAGGATTGATGCAGCGGGCTTCGGCGGCCGGAGGGGCAACCCCGCCGCAACTCGATGCCGTCGCCGCGCACGGCCAGACGGTGTGGCATGCACCCGATCAAGGATTGAGTGGGCAACTGTTCGACCCCTGGCCGGTGGTGCGGCGATGGAGCGTGCCCGTGGTGTATGACCTGCGGGGGGCCGACCTCGCGGCGGGTGGACAAGGGGCGCCCATCACCCCACTGGCCGATTGGGTAATGTTCGCCGATGCCTCCGAGCATCGCACCATCGTCAACCTCGGCGGCATCTGCAACATCACTCACCTCCCACCCCCGCCCCCCCGGGACCCCCAGGGCCCCCGTATTCCCCCGCAAACCGCGCAAAGCCAGGCGACGCTGCAAGCCGCGGATATCAACGCAGGCTCTGAAACTTCTCGCATGGACCGTGCGGCGCCGGCGGCAACGGACGTGGTGCGGAAACGCTGCGATCCGACCTCCGTCCGCGGCCGCGATATCGGCCCGTGCAATCTGCTGCTCGATGGCCTCATCCGGAGGCTGCGGCCGGGCTTGCGGATGGATGAGGGTGGCACGCTCGCCACGGACGGCACGGTCCGTGAGCCGATCGTCGAGGCCATTCACGCCCATGGGTATATTGCCGGCGGCAAGACCCATTCCACAGGGCGGGAACAGTTCGATGATCAATGGCTCGATTCGATCGCCGCGCTTGCAATGGACCATGGCGAGATGGCCGAGGATGCCGTGGCGGATGCGCTTGCAAGCGCCTGCGCGGCGGTGGCGCAGTTGATCCACCGGCATCTGCCCGAAACGGTCGATCGCATCATCCTCGCCGGGGGTGGAGCACACAATCGGGCGCTCGTTCGCGCCATCGAGCAGGTGGGTGGCACTGCCGTCAAGAACGCCACGATCATCCGCAGCGATGATCTTGGCGTACCTGCCAGCTATCGCGAGGCGGCACAGATGGCGGTGCTCGGGGCGTTGTGTCAGGATGGTGTGCCCATCACGCTTGAACGAATCACGGGCGGCCACAGGCCCGGGGTCGCCGGCACATGGGCGGGGCTTTCTCCGCCAGTATGGGGATGAATCACGGGTGAGCCGTCACGGCTGCGATTGCGAGCAAACGATGCCATGCAGTGAACGAACCGATGGTCCAACACCACCAGGCGCCGATGCGCTGAACCCGCCGGATCGTGGCCACCTCGCCACCGAACAGCGGCTCGAAGGTGACGATGGCCTTGATGCCCTTTCGGTAGAAGCGGCGCTCGGCGCCATCAACCAACAGGATGCCATGGTCCCCGCCGCCGTGGCCCGGGCGATCCCCGCGATCACCGGGTTCCTCCACGACCTTGTTCCGCGGCTTCGCGAAGGAGGCCGGCTGGTCTACGCCGGGGCCGGCACCAGTGGCCGGCTCGGTGTGCTCGATGCCGCTGAATGCCCGCCCACCTTCCATTGCGAACCGGGACTGGTCGATGCGGTCATTGCCGGTGGTGACAGCGCCCTGCGGCGAAGCAGCGAAGGCCGCGAGGATGATCCCGCCGGCCCCGTTGAACCGTTCGAACAGCTCGACCTCTCGCCCCGTGACATGGTCCTGGCCATCGCCGCTGGTGGCACCACGCCGTGGGCATGGGGTGCGGTGCGACTGGCACGGCAACGCGGCTGTGGCACCGGCTTCCTCTGCTGTATCCCGCTCGAGCGCGCGGCGGCGGTCGAGCCAGTCGATCACCTGATCGCGGTACCGGTCGGGCCGGAGGTGATCACCGGCTCAACGCGAATGAAGGCAGCAACAGCGACCAAGCTGGTGTTGAACATGATTTCCACCGTCACGATGGTGCAGCTTGGTAAGACATGGGGCAACCTGATGGTCGATCTACGGGCGACCAACGCCAAACTCCGCGACCGCGGCGCCCGGATCATCGCAGAGCAAATGGCCATGCCGCGTGAGCAGGCGCTGGACCTGCTCGGTCGCGCCGGAGGCCGTGTCAAGACCGCACTGGTCATGGCCCACTTCAACGTGGAGGCAGCCGAGGCCGAGCGCCGGCTGGAAGCAGCAGACGGCCAGTTGCGCCCACTGCTCGGCCCGCCGCGCTGACTTCAGCCCCGGCCCTCACCCACCGGGGCCGCAGGCGTCCTCCTCTCATCCTGCCCGGCGGGCCAGCCTCATTCGGAGCGGGGGCATGATGCAGGGCGAACGCATGTAGTTTGGGTGGCATGGTCAGCAGCCGTCCTCGGCTGATGGCCATGCGGCGAACCCCCAATCACAGGCCGTCATGGCCATCGGCTGCGGACAGCCGCTGACCATGCCACCCGGTTTCACACCTACATGCGTTTGCCCTGCATTGAACCCCCCTGTAAGGGCCCGGGATCGGGCCTGCGGATTCTCCGGCCTGCCATCGCGTAGATCAGTGGCCGCATCCCGCCCGCAACCCCGCAACGCAGCCGGCGGCAGCGCGGCCAAGGACGCCTTGAACCGGAGCAGATGAAGCGATGGCGAACCAGCCCCCCATTCATCGACGCCCGCGGCCGGGACCGCGGCCCTCGCCCCGGCTCAGCCCGATGGGGTGAAGGGGCGAGAGGGGATTTGAGGGGATGAAAGGGGAGGCCGGCAGGTCAGACAGCAGTGCGCTGCCCCATGGGACGTTTCCAGTGCGGGCAGTTAAGAGGTCGTAACGTCACCCCCAATCCAAGGAGACCGATCATGTCAAGACCCCGTTCTGTCCGATTGCTCGCCGCCGCGATCGTCGGTGGCGCCCTCGCGCTGGCCATGCCCGCCGCGGCTCAGGCCGGGCACTACAGCTACGCCTCATCGTATAGCGGCTACAAGAGCCACTCCCATACCAGTGCCGCGGTGAGCTACTCCCGCCCGAACGTGCAGGTCAGCGTGAGTGTGAGCACCAGCCGGCCGACTTCGCGCCCGGTAGCGCACACGCCGCCCCCGCGGCCAAGGCCCGTGGTTGTTCGCTCTGCGCCGTGCCCCCGACCGTCCGTGCATGTCTCGACCAGGCCGAGCCCTCGTGCCTCGTATCGTGCGGGTTACCGCGATGGCTTTCGCGATGGCTATCGCGCCGGTGCGCGTGACAGCCGCCGCGCGAATTACCGTGATCGCCGCCATGCCCACCACCGCGACCGCCGCCACGCCCACCACCGCGGAGGCCACCCCGGCCTGCGCCGCCGCTGACTGGCCGCTATCTGCTGACCTGCCGCACGATACCCATCGCTACTGATCCCTTTGCCGCGCCCGGACGCATGCCACCACGTCACGGGTGCGGCTTTTTACATGGCAAATGCGCGCGCAGGTTGTAGTGGAAGCCGCCTCCCTTTGCCTCGGTCGCCGTCGCTTCCCGCTGCCTTGGAACAACGCGGTTGACCGCCACCGCCCCTCACCGGTGAAAGTTCCGACCGTTCAGCAGCACTCAGCCCTGCTCACGGAAGCCGAGGACGACCAGGATGCACGCATCGCCGGCGATGATGTTCATGCCCGCCTCGCGGGCGCGCTCGATGGCCGCGGGTTCCTCCGCACCCGGCTGCATCCACGCGTTGCCGATGCCGAGGTCCTTCGCCTGCGCCAGCACCTTCGCCGTCACCGCTGGCGGCGTGATAATGCTGATCCCATGCACGGGCTCGGGCAGCGTGGTGAGGTCCGGGTAGCAACGCACCCCCTCGACCTCCTCACGGCCGGGGTTGACCGGATACACCGGCCGGCCGGTCTGCTGATACACCCGCAGCACCTTGTTGCCATACTTGGACCGGTCGGCCGAGGCGCCGACCACGGCGTGGGGCCGGCCAGCAAGAAACTGCTCGATCCGCTGCTCGAGGTCGGGCGTGGTGGTCATGGCAACTCCGGTGAAAGGGGCAGGTTACGGCAACACAGGCGAGCGTAGGCACCCGCCGCGGGGCTGTCGAGTGCAGAGCGGGGGGAAAATGCAACGGCAGGACGAACGCATGTCGCTGCCAAACCGGACGGCATGGTCAGCGCCTGCCCCCGGAAGCCCCCCGGAAGTGCCCCCGGAATCGCGGCTGCTGACGCCGTTGGCCAAGCCACATGCATTCACCCTGAATGCGTCGGGCCGGAAAAGACACGCATCACCAGCCAGTCTATAATGGTAGCGAGCCCTGACGGGACGTCCGCGCCGTGTTGGCGGAGTCCCTGCGGGGTATGCGTTGGGGGGAGCCGGTATTGCGGGGGTTTGCGGGGCCTAGATTTCCCGGGGCCGGGGGGTGTTCTTTGACAATTGGGGCCGATCGGTATCGACCGGACAAGTGGGTGTTGTCGTGGCGCGTCGAGGTTGCACGTTGGCCTCGTAAAACAGCGTGCACACTTATAAATG
>PUNN01000196.1 GCA_003552605.1 Phycisphaeraceae bacterium | reverse complement strand
GGCGGTGATCCTGCGCATCACCAGCCCCGGCGGCACGGTGACCGCCAGCGATGTCATGTTCCGCGAGGTCGAGCGCTTCCGTGAACGGTCGGACAAGCCGGTGGTGGTCTTGATGATGGATGTGGCCGCCAGCGGTGGCTACTACCTCGCCTGCGCCGGGGACCACCTCGTGGCCCACCCCACCAGCATCACCGGCAGCATCGGCGTGATCGTGCAGACGGTGAGCCTGAAGCCGGCGCTCGATCGCATCGGCATCGAGGCCACGACCTTCCGCTCCGGGCCGGGCAAGGATGCCGGCTCACCGCTGGCTGATCTGACCGATGAGCACCGGGCGATCCTTCAGTCGATGGTGGATGACTTTTACGAGCAGTTCCTCGACCGCGTGCGGTCAGCGCGACCCCAGATCGATGAAGACCACTTCGATGAAGTCACTGATGGGCGCGTGGTCACCGGTCAGCGCGCGTTGCAGCTCGGGGTGGTGGATGAAGTCGGCGACCTGCACACGGCGTGGCAACGTGCGAAGAAACTCGCGGAGATCGAGGATGCGAACCTGGTGATCTATCATCGCCGCGGCCGCCGCGTGGCCGCACCGTACATGTCCTCCCCAATGTCGCCGGGGCAAGCAGGTGAAGGACCACGGGACCTTCAGATCAACCTCGCTCAGATCAATGTCACGCCGGAGTTGCTGCATACCGGATCCGGGTTTTATTACTTGTGGCAACCGCCCGAGATGGGGCGATGATGATGGCAGGTGGGTGCCGCCGGCGCTGTTGAAACGCGAAAACGGAACCAGACGATGCAGACGATCGAGTTGGAATGTCCGAGTTGCGAGACGCTGCTGGAGTTGGATGCGGGTTTTGCCGGTGGGGTGTGTCGCTGCTCGAACTGCGGCACGCTGATGACGGTGCCGCAGGACCCGCAGTCGGAATCGCCCGAGAAGTTACGTCGGCCCGAACGGCCGGACATGCCCGAAAGAGCCGAGCGGCCGGAAAGCGGAGACGCCGGATCAGGCATATCGCCATCGCCGCAGTCACAGGAGCCCGCCGCGCAGGCTGATGATGCCGGTGGCGGCTCGCCTGCACCTTCGCCGCAAATACAGACCCCGCAGAGCCGGGCCGAGCGGCGGGCCGCGGCGGAGGTGGCACCTTCCGGTTCCGGCTCAGGCCTCGCCAGCCACGCCACGGCCACATATGTCACACCCTCAGGCCGCACGGTGCGGATTTCCCGCAGCCGCAAGGTGCCGACGGCGCAGCGGCGGCGACGGCGGGTGATGGTCCGCGGCATCACCGCCGCGAGTGTCGTGACCGGCACCATTCTGCTGCTCGGCCTGATGGTCTATGGGCTGACGATCCTGATCGGCACGGCCGGCCCCGACCATCCCGACGACGCCACCGACTACCGGCCGCGCACCAATCCGTTCCTGACAGACCGGGCCACCTTTTTCGACATCCCCATCGACGACGCCACCGTCCTGGCCGTCCAGGCCGGCGGGCCGGTACTGCCGCGCAGCGGCATCGAGCAGCTACAGGCACTCACCGAGCATGTCACCTCAAACTTCCCGGCTGAGACCCGCTTTGCGGTGGTGTATTTCGGGGCCCGGATCATGGACACGTTTCCACCGGATGGCATGGAGGCATGGGGCGATGACCATACCACGCGGCTTGCCGAGTTTCACCGGCAACTCGGTTACGATGGCGGTATCGGCCAGCCGGTCGCCGCGCTCGAGGCCGCGATCGACCTCGAGCCACGGGCCATCATCCTTGTGATGGGGCAGTCGATTTCGGACGAGGAACGTTCCGACATCGCCGACATGCTCGATCAGCACACCAACCTGACTGTTCATGTCGTTCACTTCGTCCGCGAGGACACCGATCTTCGCGAACTGATCGAACAGCATGGCGGCGTGGTCAGACGTCTGAATACGACCGAGTTGGCCGACTGGTACGATGAGGCCCGGGCCGATGATTGAACCACCAGCCGCCCGGCACCTTCGCGGTGCGATTCCCGTGCGCGTTTGCTCGAACTGCGGTTACCCGGCAGGCTTCCATGCCGTATGGCGCCCTGGTCATTGACGATGACAATATTGACGCGTAAATGTCAAACAATTCCCTCTCACCCTCGGCAGAGGGGCCGAGGGTGAGGGGCGACGAAGCCTGTATCGCTACCATGTCGCCAGCGAGTTTTCATCGTGCTCCCGGTGGATCAGCACGTTGCGCCATCCTCTATGGCAATACCCCCTCACCCCAGCCCTCTCCCGAGGGGAGAGGGAGTAAGAGGGAGGCGTGCCGCTGAATTGAGGGCAGTGGGCAAGGGGTCCGGATGCTGTCTACTACTTGAAACGCCGATGCGCCGTCACGGCATCAGAGCCGCTCCTGACCCGGCTCATGCGAGCCTTCGGAGGAACTGCTGCCGCGACCATAGTCATCCTCATCATCCATTTCTTCATCGTATATCGCCTGCTGCTGCTGATCGGTGGCGACGGTGACCTTGCGCGAGCTGAGGATCTTGCTGATCCGGCGTCGAAGCAGCGGGAGGAAGGGAACGTGGTTGATCCGTCGTAATTCACTGCGACCGGTGGCACTGTACACGATGAGCGTTCCGGCACCGAGCAGCAGGAACTCGAGCAGGTCCGGGTAGGTCGACCGAACCCGCTTGGCCCCACGCGCCAGCGAGTCGTCGGCCCGGCCCCAGGAGAAATGCTCGAACTCGTTGTGCGTCACCCGCCAGCGGTGCTGGATGCGCGCCCACAGCAGCATGACCAGATAGGGAAGCGCCAGCAGGCAACTCGTGGCCAGGCCGAAGCCGCGGTCATACCGCAGTTCAAGCCCGACGAACCAGTTATAGATATCGCCCAACAGCGTAAACCCCTGCACATCCTGCAACCATCGCCCGACGAAGAACAGCGCCACAAACATCACCAGCCAGAACGCGGCGTAGTTGCGCTCGACATCCACACCGAGTGTGAGGATGACCACCACGCTGCCGATCAGGTAAATCCAGCCAAGCGTGGCCGCAAGCCCTTCGCTCGGCTCAGAACCGGCGATGAAGTAGAAGATCAACCCCATGAAGATGATGGGCCATGCAAAGACGAGCTTCGGATAGGCGCAGAAGGAGACCGCTTTGGGCTTTTTGTACTGCTGCTGCGTGGACTGGGTCATGGTGCTTTCCCGGGCGATGAGGAATGGATATCCGCAACGGCGTTGCGGTTCACCTGTCATCATGGCCGATGTGCCCCCCCATTTCAAATCCCCGCGTTCTGCCATTGCGGTGGCGCCGAGGCCAGGATTACAGAATCAGGTGCCAAGGTCGTGTGGGGCCCAGGTTCAGACTCGCCCAGTCGCGCTGGCCCGCGACAGGCCGGCCCCTTTTTCCGCATCCCCCGACAGGCGGAAGCGAAAGGAAGCAATCTGCAAGAGCCCGGGGGCAGCAGGGGCAGAAGCAAGGATTGCGGGGGAAACCCAAGGGGTATTGCCTAAAGGGGAAACCGAGGGGACTTCCGGGGGACTTCCGGGGGTTTTCCGGGGGGGGGGGAATGGCCAGGGCCGGATTTGAACCGGCGACACCAGCATTTTCAGTGCTGTGCTCTACCAACTGAGCTACCTGGCCCGCTCGTGGCCGCCGCGGCGACCGAATTTCACGATAGCGACCCCCGCTCACTTGTCAACCATCTTCAAATCTCGCCGTAATCGCCCCCGGGCCTACCCGGGAGGGGTGCATGACATTTCCCGCGGGTGCCCCCGATTCCCCGACAAATGGGGTGGCATGGTCAGCGGGCTGTCTCCAGCCCGATGGCCATGTCGGTGCCCATGAACACCGCCGAGCCCCCCGGAGCCGCATGGCCATCGGCTGCCCCCGGAAACACAGCCACTGACCATGCCACCCTGTTTCGCACCTACATGCGTTTGCCCTGGGGCCGGGAGGCCGAGAGTTCCCGCCTGGGACCGGGGGGTGGGGGGCGCTGACCATGTCAGCCGGACTTCACCCCCCTGCCGCGTGTGCGCAGCGCCCTGCCGGGCACGGCCCGAAACGGGTTCAGGGCCGTGGCCACTGCCGCCAGCAGCGGCGGCTTGGCTGATGAGGGGCGACGAGGGGGCCACGAGGGGGATGGGCGTTGCCTATGCTGTTTCAGTGCGTGGTACCCGCAATCCCTGCCTGCCTTCGCCTATGGATTCAGCCCCCCACCCCAGCCACGCCGCGCTGCCCCAGGTTGGACGCGGCCGGATCGTCCGCGCCGCGGCGCTCACCGCGGTCGTAGCGGCGCTGCTCGTGGCGCTCGCCCCACTGCAAGGCGCCCTCGCGGCGGTGCCGGGCGACACCGATGTCGATGATCCGCAGGCGTGGGATGAAGCGCGGCAGGAACTTGCCGCGATGGGTGAGGGCTATCTCGTCTGGGAGTCCAACCGTACCGGCCGATGGCGCCTTTTTGCCATGGACCTCGATGGCGGTGGACTTCGGCAACTCAGTCCTGATGAGCCCGAACGCGATCACACCAGCCCCCATATCAGCCCTGATGGCGAGCGCATCGCCTACCTCAGCTATGCCCGCGGCGACCACGGCTACACGCGACAGGCCGATGGAAACAACGCCCGGCTGCACCTGATCGAGGCCGATGGCAGCAACGACCGCATCATCGCCGCAAGCGCCCGTGCCTACTTCGAGCATCGCGGCGCGGTGTGGGTGGATGAGCGGACGCTGATCTACATCGATGGTGATGGGCTGACACGCAAGCTCGATGTCGACACCGGCGACAGCGCTGCCCTGACCGAGCAGCCGCGTGAGACGTTCGGCTATCTCATGAACCCCGACCTCACCCACGCCACCACCGGTCGACCGGACTTCGCCACGGATGATCGTGACTCAAAGCGCATCACGCCGCAACAGCAGCATGCCGGGTGCCAGCCCTATTTCACGCAGGATGGGCAATGGGGCTACTGGATCGCCGGTGCCGGCGGCCCGATCAGCCGGATCGACCTTGCCACCGGCGAGGTCGAGACGATGCTCAACCGCAACGACCGCCGCCTACCCCCGGGCCGGGGCTATCTTTATTTCCCGATGGTCTCACCGTGTCAACGCCTGCTCGCCTTCGGCGCTTCGGGCGGTGATCACGATCATTTCCGTGCCGATTACGACATCTTTCTAGCCCCGCTCGATCCCGAATCGCTGGCACTGATCGGCCCACCCGTGCGATACACGTTCGATGATGGCACCGACCGCTACCCGGATGTCTTCATGCAGGATATGCCGCTCGGCAGCCACATCGGCAAGGCACCGTACACCCTCGAACTCGAAGCCCAAAATGAAGATGACCCCGGGCCGGTGGCCGAATGGCGGTGGGACTTCGGCGATGGCACGACAACGCAAGGCGATTCAGTTTCTCATACCTACGAGGAGGCCGGCCGTTACCGGATCACCGCCCGTGCGATGGGTGATGACGGTACGGTCGAGCGGGAGATTCACGGCGCCGCCATCATCCGGCCCGCAACCGAGCCACGCGTCGAACGGGTCATCCTCCGCGATGAGCGGCGTATTCATGTTCAGTTCAGCGAACCGGTGCAGTGGGCCGATGCGCCGGGGGCGAAGCTGGAGTCCGGCGCATCGGTCGAATCGCTCGAGCTGTCGGAAAGCGGCCGTGAGCTCGATATCACGCTCGCCGAGCCGCCGGCCGCGGCAGACCACCTCGAACTTGCCCCGATGACCGACCGCGCTCAGCAGCCCAACCGGCTCGCCGAGCAGCGACTCGCCATCGAGCGGGGAAGCTGGCCGGTCGCCGCGGACCAACTCGCGTTCATGTGGAAGACCAGTGACAGTTCGAACCTTGTGCCCGACCCCGACAGCAATGGCGACCAACGCCGCAGCTACAGCAGCGATATGCGCGGCTACGCCACGCTGGATCATCACTGGCGGATGCACCTGACCGGTGGGCGGTTCGAGTTCGAGGAGGCTGGCGATGCGATTGCCGATGCCATCCGTGGCACTGGTGCGCTGACGATCGAAGCCACACTCGACCCCGCCCGGCCCGAGCAGACCGGTCCGGCACGGATTCTCAGTCTCGTGGGTGATGATGGCGAGCACTTCGCTCTCGTGCAGGATGGCCGCCAACTGGCCCTGCGGCTGCGTAGCGGGGTGGAGGCTCAGGCGGTGAAACGCCATGACCTGTTTCCGATCGCCGCGGGCCGGCCGAGCCATGTGGCCATCACTGTCGGGGACAATCAACTTGTGGCTTATCTTGATGGTGAGCTGCGCAAGGAGGTCGAACTGGACGATCCCGATTTCACCGGCTGGACGGGCGGTGCCCTGACGGCCGGTGCCGCGGCGGATGGGGCTGACCCGTGGCGGGGCATGCTCGAAGGGGTGGCCATCCATCCTCAAGTGCTCTCGGCCGAACAGGTGCGCCACAGCCACCTCGCGTATCGCCAGGCGGTGGCGGGCCGGGAAGAGCCTTCGCGGCTTGTGGTCGAGGCCACCGTCCGGGCGGTCTCGCAGCGGCCGACGCTCGAGCTTGTCAACCCCTACCGCCGGGCGCTGATGATGCTCGAGTACGAGGTCGACCGTGTGCTCGAAGGGCAGCAGGGTTCGCCCCGGCTTCGGGTGGCGCACTGGGGTCTGCTCGATGGGGAACCGGTGGACATTCCGGCCGAGGGCGAAACGGTCCGGCTCGAGCTTCTGCCGCTGGATGACACGCCCCAATCTCTGACCGAGTATCTTCATTCGACGCTCGAGCCCGATTTCGAGCTGCCCGAGTACTATGCCGTGCCGCAATAGTCCCCGCCGCGCCCCGGCGCGCCTGATGAGACGGCGAATATCCGTTGGTTTTCAGCTCGCACATATTCCTGTTCTATTTCCTGCCGCTGGCGCTGCTGTGCTATTTCGTCATGCCCCGCCGCGGCAAGCACCTGATGCTGACTGCGCTCAGCTATGCCTTCTATGGCTGGGCGAATCCGCTGTTCATCTTCCTGCTGCTGTTTTCCACCACCGTCGACTACATCTGCGGCCTGGTCATGGCCGGCCGCTGGCGGCCGGACACGTGGCGTGAGCCCATCGAACCGCTGACCCCCGGCGGCGCGCGCAGCCGCCATCAGAAGGTGGCGCTGATCGTCTCGCTGACAAGCAACCTCGCGCTGCTGGGGTTCTTCAAGTACTTCAACCTGTTCGCCGACAGCTACAACGCCATCGTCGAGACCTTCGCCGGTAGCGACTACACCTGGGACACCTTCATCCGCGTGGTCCTGCCACTGGGCATCAGCTTCTACACCTTTCAGTCGATGAGCTACACCATCGATGTCTACCGCGGCGATGCCCGCGCCACGCGCAATTACATCGACTTTGCCTGCTACGTGTCCATGTTCCCGCAACTCGTGGCCGGGCCGATCATCCGCTTTTCCGAGGTGGCCGACCAGCTCGTTCAGCGGACGCACACGCTCGAGAAGTTTTCCCGCGGCGTGGCGATGTTCAGCCTTGGCATGGCCAAGAAAGTGCTCATCGCCAACCCCTGCGGCTGGGTGGCCGATCAGTGCTTCAACGCCGAAACCATCAGCACGCTCGATGCCTGGTACGGGGCGCTGGCCTACTCATTCCAGATCTATTTCGACTTTTCCGGCTATACCGACATGGCCATCGGGCTCGGGCTGATGCTGGGCTTCGTCTTTCCCAAGAACTTTGACAGCCCGTACAAGGCGACGTCGATCACCGAGTTCTGGCGGCGGTGGCACATCTCGCTCTCGAGCTGGCTGCGCGACTATCTCTACGTGCCACTCGGCGGCAATCGCCACGGGACGAACCGCACCTACCTCAACCTCATGGTCGTCATGGTTCTTGGCGGGCTCTGGCACGGGGCGACGAGTTGGAACTTCGTCATCTGGGGGGCCATTCACGGGACGATGCTGATTATCGAACGTGCCGCAGGCGGCAAGGACTCGCTCTACCGCTTTCTGCCGCGCCCGCTGCTGGTGGTGGCGACGTTCCTGCTGGTGACCATCGCGTGGGTCTTCTTCCGCAGTGAAACCACCGAGCGCGCCCTTGCCTACCTCGGGGCCATGTTCGGCGGCATCAGCCTGCACGATGGCGCGGAGATGGCGGCAGCGACGATCTACCGGCCGTGGTTTGTCCTCGTCATCGG
>PUNN01000518.1 GCA_003552605.1 Phycisphaeraceae bacterium | reverse complement strand
GTCCACCGCGGCGAGGACACCCTTCCCGAGGTAGACATCCTTGTCTCCATCGCGCAACTCGACGGCTTCATGCTCGCCGGTGCTGGCCCCACTCGGGACGATTGCGTGGCCGCCGGCCCCGCCGGTGAGTTGCACCTCGACCTCGACGGTGGGGTTGCCGCGGCTGTCGAGGACCTGTCGTGCATGGACCGATTCGATGTCGTAGCTCATCGCGATTCCCTTTCGCAGCCTGTTGGGGTGGCTGGGTTTGAAGCAGGCGGATGGCCGTGGCCCCGCCCATCAGGGCGGAGGCCCTCGACCCGGCCCTGACCGATCAGGGACCGGCCGACAGTTTAGTCTTTTCTGCCTCGCTTGCAGAGACGGTCGCGTGCCGGGGTTACGGCAGTGGGTACAGCACGCCTCGCCGTAGGCAAAGAAAGGACTTCTGGCTGTTTCAAGGCCGGGATTGGCTGCCCTGCATCAGCATGTACCAGTACGCCACCCGGGGCCGGCCCATGTTGTCCACCCAATTGCGGGGGCCGGGATCGCAGAAATTGAAAAGTGCTTCGGTCATCGGCAAGGGAAAGCCGCGATCGCGGGCCTCGGCGAGGAAATAGGGCAGTTCCGGGAACTTGATGTAGATATCCTCCGCCCTTCCCTCCGCCGCGCATCGGGCAACATGGGCCAGCTTCTGTCGCCACGGCTCGGGGCCATCGATGGCCCGGGCAATCGCCTCCGGGGCCACACCACCGTGGACACCGTAAGCAATCGCCTCGAGAAAGGCGGCGTCGACCAGGCCGAGACCGAGCTGGTTCACGCCCTTGACAGCCTGCCCGCTCCCACTCGGGCCGCACCAGTTGACGTGCTCCGGCTGACCGAGGTTGTCGAGAATGTGGCGGCAGGCATCGAAGACGGGCCGCTCGCCCCCGACGAAGATGTGGAGCCTTCCTTCAGACGCCCGCCCGCTGCCGCCGCTGACCGGTGCATCGAGCAAGTGGACCTGCTGCTCAGCGAGCAACTCCGCGAGGCGCCGTACCTGCGGCCCCTGCGTGGTGCCAAAGTCGATCACCACCTGCCCCGGCCGCGCGGCGGGCAGCACCTGCTGCTCGATGACATCCACCGCCACCTTCGATGAGGGCAGGCTGAGGCAGATGAGATCCACCGCTTCTACAAGGGCGGGCACACTCCCGGCGGGCGATGCCCCACGATCAACGAGCGGTTCGACCTTCGCCGGATCGACGTCGAGCACCTCGACTGTCAAACCGGCAGCACACAGATTCGCCGCCATCCCGCCGCCCATCGCGCCAAGTCCAATGAACCCGATGCGCGGGGAGGGGGGAAGTGAAAACGCCGCATTTTCAGTCATGCATTGACACTCCATCACGATCATGGTCGTGCTGCCACCCGGTTATTGCCCGGGACGGCCACGATGGTACCGAACAGATGGAAGCACGGTCGCAACGCTCAATGGAGGGCGAACGCAGGTCGCGCCAAATCGGGTGGCATGGTCAGCGACTGCCTACAGCCGATGGCCATGCGGCGCCTGGAGCGAGTGGGGGGGCCATCCCGGCACGTTCACTCCGCGACGGGTGTCCGGCCGACTTGGGGATGCCGCGTTGCCGGTTGCCGGGGTGGGGGTAGTTGCCTACGATACTTCGCCAATAAACGAAGTGACTCCATCGGGAGGATTCCCATGACCCCACGTGAGCCGATGACGATTCACAACGCCGTCCGGGACCACTATGCGCAGATTGTCCGCAGCCGCACGGCCCCGCATGCGGCTGCCCACGCCTGTTGCAGTGCTGAAGGCGGTACCGCCGCCAGCAGCGACCCCACCGCGCCTTCTTGCGGGCTCGGATACACCGCCGAGCAACTCGCTGCCCTGCCGGCCGGGGCCGACCTCGGCCTCGGTTCAGGCAATCCAGTGGCCGAAGCGGCACTCGAGCCGGGCCAGACAGTGCTCGATCTCGGTAGTGGCGCCGGCATTGACTGCTTCCTCGCTGCGCAACAGGTCGGCCCGACGGGCCACGTGATCGGGGTGGATATGACCGATGCGATGGTCGAGCGCGCGGCCGAACTCGCGGCGGAGGCTGGCTATGACAACATCAGCTTCCGCAAGGGCCAGATCGAGCACCTGCCGGTTGAAAACGATAGCGTGGACCGTGTGCTCTCGAATTGCGTGGTAAATCTATCGCCCGAAAAAGCCACCGTCTGGCGCGAGAGCTTCCGCGTGCTCAAACCCGGCGGTCGCCTGGTGATCAGCGACATTGTCGCTTCCGCCCCGCTGCCCGGGTCGCTTCGCGAGCAGTTTGATCTCGCATGCGGTTGCGTGGCAGGCGCTGCGGCCATCGAGCAGGTCCGTGCCGACCTCGAAGCCGCCGGCTTTGTCGAGGTGCGCATCGAGCCGCTGGAAACGACCCGCCGCCCGATCGAAAACTGGCTGCCGGGCGCAGGCACCGAACCATCGGTCATGTCGGCGATGATCCACGCGGTGAAGCCACAGGGGTAGGTCCCGCGCGGATGCCCCACCAACCGTTTACTCACGGTGGGGTTCCGTTGCCTGCCTGTCAACGAATGCTTGCCGGCATCATTCCTGAGATGGCCCGGTCACGGTACCACCCGATGCCGTGAGGCGGGCGCGGTGACGGCGGCGAAGCTCGAGACATGCCGGGACCACCGTCCAGCAGGTCAGCATCGTCAGTGCCAGGCCGATGGTCATGATGAAGCCGAGGCTGAAAATGCCGCCGTGGCTTGCGGTCATCAGTGCGCTGAAACCGATCATCGTCGTCAGGCTCGTCAGCGTGATGCCCTTGCCTGTGCCGTGGGTCAGGCCGCCGGGCTGCTCCTTCGGATATTGACGGAAGCGATGGATCATGTGCACCCCCGCATCGACGCCGATGCCGAACATCAGGGGCAGCACGGTGATGTTGGCCACGTTGATGCTCTCACCAGCAAGCACGAGGATGGCGAAGCTGGTACAGAAACCGAGCGCCACCGGCAGCAGGCACATCACCGCATCGGTCAACACCCGGAAGCTGAGCCACAACAGCGCCATCACCACAAGGAAGGCGTAGATGCCCGCCTTGGTGTAGGAATCACGGATCAACTCGCCGAAGTGGTAGACCTGCACCACGACGCCGGTGATGCCCGGGTCCACCGCTTCGAGGTCGCGATGAAACGTCGGGAGGAAAGCTGGGTCAAGCGGGCTGCTGATGGCGTTCAACTCGGGCAGTCGGGGGTAGACCTCGAGGGCGTAGCGCGGCCGTTGCGGATCTGTGCGGTCGATGTACGGCCGAAGCAGCGCTTCGGGCAGGTCATCCTTGCCGAGCGGGCTCGTATCGAGCAGCGCTTCAAGCTGGTGCGCCGTTGTAAGTTGAAATCCGCGGTATTCGTGCTGAAGCACCTTCAACCGCCGCTCGTATTCGGCATCATCCAACCCCCTGAGCAGGTCTGTGGTTCGCCTCACCGTCTGTTCCAGGTCACTCATGGCCTCGGCGATCACCACCGGCACATCATCCCGTTCGCGGGCCGCCGACAGCAGCATCTGCAAACGGCCGATCGCATCGTCGAAAGCAGGGCCATCAGCTTCTGCATCGAGGCTCGGCGCATCCTCTTCATCGTCAGTGACCTGCTCCGCTGCATCGGCCTCGGCGAGTACGCCCTCGACGGCCTTACGGAACGAATCGGGCAAAGCGTCAATCCGAGCAACCTTCTGCTCATCATCCGGCGGCATCAGCATGCCGATGCCACCGACCCCGCCGGTGGTGGGCTTATGGAGGAATGCCTCGCGACGTTTGCGAAGCTCATCGAGGTCATCGCTGATGCTGACCCCGAACCAGATCGACTGCTCACCATCCTCGATGATCCGCTGCTGCCAATGCACGCTCTCGAGGCCGCGCGGCTGCATGTCCAGCAGGTCATAATTGAACCCGATCCGCATGACGATCGGGATGCAGACCGCCACGGTCAGACCTGCGATGATCAGCGTCCGCCAGGGATGAGCCACAAACGGCATCGACCATCGCTCCTGGTAGATGTCCAGCCGTTTGGTCTGCGGTGGCATCACGTGCCGATGGCTGTGGCGTGCCATCCGCAGCAGCGCCGGGAAGATGGTGAACATCGCCAGCAGGCACAACAGGATGCCGCCGAAGGCGATCATCCCCATCTCGGCGACACCGCTGAAGTCGGTAAAGATGATCGTGGCAAAGGCCGCCGCCGTCGTAACCGCCCCGGTAAGCACACCGGGGCCGGCCAGGCTCAGCGTGCGCGCCAGCGCCGGTTCGAAGTGCGCCGGCCCATCAGCGAAATCCCGCCGCACCCGCTCATAGGTGGCAGCCAGGTGAATGCCGTAGTCCACCCCCAGCCCGAGCAGAATCGCAATGAAGAACACGCTAAGTAGCTGGAGGTGCCCGACGCTCAGAACGACATGGGCGAAGGCCCAGGCGATACCAATCAGCAGCGCCATCATCACCAGCAACGGTGTCTGCCAGTTGTGGTAAGCCAGCACCAGCATCGTGGCGATCAGCAGAAACGCCAGGATCGAGGCGAGCGTGGCGTCGGCCTGAATCGCCTCGGTTTCATCCGTCTCGACCACTTCCACACCGGTCAGCCCCGCCTCGACTTCGGGATAACGCTGCTGCACCTCGGCCATTACCCCGCGTGCCGCTTCGATCGCATCAGCCACGGCACTGAGCACATCCTCGGTCAGCCGTGGCGTGATGCGCACGAACAGCAGCCGACCATTCGGGCTGGCCATGTATTGCCAGTCGTCTTCCGACACTGGCCCTGCAAGGTGCGCTTGCAGTATCGACGTTTCATGTTGCCCCGCCGCTTCGTCAGGCGGTCGGGCAAGCACGCGGTGCATGCCCTCAATCAGCTCGTCGAGACGGGTTAGCTCGGCAACGATCTCTTGCTCATCAACCTCGGGATCCTCCCCCCCGCGCGCCAGGCCGGTGGTCACCGCATCAATCAGCCCGCCCGGCGTGGGATGCTCGAGCAGCGGCTCGGCTTGCATCGCCTCTTTCAGAACAGCCTCGAACTGCGCCATCGGCAGCAGCCGCGATGTGCGGGCGCTGAAGTCATCGGCGGGAGCGCCCCATTCAGCGCGGCGGATGTGCTCGGTTTCATTCAGCGCCGGGCCCAACTCATCCACGAACGCTTCCGCCCTCGCCCGGGCCGCGGGCGAGGGCCGTCCATCCGGGCCGCGTGTGTCGATCACGGCGATGAAGTCGTAGGTGCCCGGGAAGCTTTCCCACCAGTCCTCGAACCGCTGATTCCACTCGAGGTCGTTGCCGATCATCTCGTTTCGGTGGGCGATGAAGTCCAACCGCCAGACCGTCAACAACACCGCCAGCAGCGCCAGGATCACGCCGACCGCGATGACCAGTCGCGGCCTGCGGCTTATGGCCCGGGCCCAATGCCGGGCAAGGCGATCCCGTAGCGGGGTGGTCATGAAATCAACGTCCTCAACTCAGGGGGGTGGGCAGGGTATGCATGCACCGATGGGGCATCGGCACTGTGTAGCGCTCGTCGGCCCTCCACCGGTGACCGCGGGCAGGTTGCCCGAACATTGCGCCGGACGACCACAGGCATGGCTTCCGGTGCCGGGGCGCCAGGAGGGCTCAAGGCAGGTCAACGGTGACTGACCCTCGCCCGAATGATCGCAAGTGGGGCGCACCAGATCGGCAAATCATGGGGGCCATAGCGGCTCATCGCCGCGCAGGCCCTTTGACGCCCGCGAAATAATACAGATACGATTTAAGGCTTGGCAAACGCCACGACAGCCGCTTCGGCCCCGCGGGACGGCGGAAGCGGCGATGAAAGCACACAACCGGCGAGCACGGATAACGATCCTGTAAGCAGGAGACGCTCGAGTGAGCTATGGCAAGGCTGCCCCCATGGGGTTGCGGCACGTCCCGGCATGCTCCCGCGATCCCCTGGAAACATCTTGCTCCGCACGAATCGGCTCCCCCGCCAGTAATGGAGCTTCGTGGCGCCGGCAAGGTCACGCTGTGGGCTCGAGCCGTTTACCCCGGCCGGGGCCGCGAACGCAGCGTGGCGGAGCAGCGGGTGAAGCCTGGGGCATCCACGGCTGCCGCGAGGTTCGGATTGTTCCCAGACTTGTGGCCTGTGCCATCGCCTTGCCCGTGCCGTCGCAGTGACGGCGGGCCGGAGCCTGAAGATGACCACCCCTGCATTCGATCTTCGGAACCTGCTTGATGGGCCGGCTTCACAGAGTCTTTCGCTGATTGCCGAGCATATCAACCCCGTATTCGCGAAGGTGCTCCGCACCATCGGCTTCGACGTCAACTACGTTCATGGCCGGGGCGCTTATCTCTTTGATGACGCCGGCAACCGCTACATCGACTGCCTCGGCGGCTACGCCGTATTCAACGTGGGTCGCAATCACCCGACGGTGCGTGATGCGATCCGCCAGGCGATGGACATGGAGCTTCCCAATCTGGTCAAGATGGGCCCATATCGCCTTTCCGGACTGCTCGCACGAGAACTGGTCAAGCTCGCACCGGGCGACCTGGATACGGTCTTTTTCACCAACTGCGGCACCGAAGGCGTCGAGACCGCCATCAAATACGCGCGTGCGGCCACCGGCCGTGACCGCATCGTCCACTGCAAAAAGGGGTTCCACGGCCTGACCACCGGTTCCCTGGCACTGAACGGGGGAAGTGAGTTCCGCGAGGGGTTCGGCCCCCTGCTGCCGCACACCGCGCAGGTGCCGTTCAACGACCTTGCCGCGCTGGAAACAGAACTGGCACACCGTGATGTGGCCGCTTTCATTGTCGAGCCGATCCAGGGCAAGGGTGTCCATGTGCCGGATGATGATTATCTGCGCAGCGCAGCCGAGTTGTGTCAGCGGTTTGGAACGCTGCTGGTGCTTGATGAGGTTCAGACCGGCTTCGGCCGCACCGGCCGCATGTTCGCCTGTGAACACTGGAATGTCGAGCCCGATATCCTGATCACTGCCAAAGGCCTCAGCGGTGGCTACGTCCCTGTCGGAGCGGTTCTGGCCAAGCGGTGGATATACAGGAAGGTTTTCTCGAGCATGGACCGCTGCGTGGTCCATTCGACTACCTTCGGCCAGAACGACCTGGCCATGGTCGCCGGCCTCGCGACACTCCATGTGCTTGAGCATGAGCGGATTGTCGAGAACGCTGAACGGGTAGGCGCGCACTTGAAACAGGGGCTGGCCCAACTGGCCCATCAGTTCGAGATGGTCAGGGAGGTACGGGGCAAGGGGTTGATGCTCGCCGTCGAATTCGGCCCGCCCCGGTCGGTGGGCCTGAAGATGGGATGGAAGCTGTTGCACAAGCTCGATGCGAGCCTGTTTCCCCAGGCGATCTTGATGCCGCTGCTGAGCGATCACCGCATCCTTACACAGGTCGCCGGCCATCACATGGACGTGATCAAGCTGATCCCGCCACTGGTACTCAGCGAGGCGGATGCCGATGAGATCATCGCGGCCTTCGGACAGGTGGTGGCCGCATGCCACCGCTTTCCCGGGCCGGTGTGGGAGGTGGGGCGCAAGCTCGGCGCTGCGGCACTGGGCGTGAAACGTCGGGCAGACGTGGCCTCGCCGGTGACGGCCGCACCCGTGAGCACCGACCCCTAGCAGCGATCCGCCCCGGCAACTTCCACATCATCCACTGCGGCGATGCCCGCGAGCAACTCGGGCACAGATGAAAACGGGGATGCGCCGCCGTCTTCCGATGGGGCCGATAACCGCGCCGGGGTCTCCGTACCGCCCGGTCCTTACTCCACAGGCCCGCGCCCTGCCTCGCCACAGGTTGGCCCGAACTCGTAATCGATTGCGTGAATGCGGCCTCGCTTGCGCAATTTCGGTGGCATTTGCCGCGTATGCGGCAGCCGGCGTGATACCGATCTTGGTGAAAAGTTGCCCTCAATCTCTGGCCGCCGCCCTTCCCTCCGGCCAATGTTTGGCCTAGACTGCCCGAACCTACCCATCCGTTGGAATCTTCCAGTTAAGGATCCCCCCCAATGCAGATTCAGCAGCAAAAGCTCGTCACGGTCAATTACACCCTCACCGATGATGATGGCTCCGTGCTCGAGACAACCGAGGGCAAGCACCCGCTGACCTACCTTCACGGTCTCGGCACGCTCCTGCCCAGCCTCGAGCAGGCCCTTGATGGCCGGTCCGAGGGTGAGCAGTTCACCCTCAGCATCCCACCCGAAAGAGCCTTCGGCGAGGTCGATGAGAACCTTGTCCAGCAGGTGCCACGCGATGCCTTCCAAGGCGTGGAAGACATCCAGCCGGACATGCAGTTCGAGGCTCAGACCTCCCAAGGCTCGCGTGTCGTCACCGTGGTGGATGTGGACGATGAGAACGTCACCGTGGACGCCAACCACCCGCTCGCCGGTGTGACGCTCAACTTCGATCTGAAGGTCGAGGAAGTACGCGACCCCACTGATGAAGAACTCGCCGAGATGGCCAGTGCCAACCCGGCCGATGCGGCAGGGGACGATCAGCCCGATTAGCAGGGCCGCGCCCACTGATGCCCGGTACCCGCCGAGACGGTGTGCGTTCCTGCCCCGTCCGGTTGCATCCCGCACGCGGCGAATGCCGGGCCGCGATTGCAGCACCGGGTGTATGAATGCGCCCTCGCCCTCGCGGGGCGGGCGCCTTGATTCACCCACCGGGGCGCGGTCGCGCACCCACCCCCACCCCCGCCTCTTGGCCGCCAAGGAGTCGGGCGTGAAGCAGCACCCGGTGATGATCTCACCCGCCCTCGGCAAGGCACCAATCGTGGTGGTGCTATGCGCTGTGCTCTTGGCGCTGATCGGGTGTGATAACGTAGTTTCATTCATGGTCGATGCCCCCAACCGAAGGCGGGCACCGACGCCGCAGAGCGATCCCGACCCGAAGACGCTCGAGCTGCTCGGCGTCGACAAACAGCTCCGCATCACCGTTGGCCCGCCCGAGGCGTCACTGCATCTGTTCATCGTCGAACCCACTTCTGCGAATCGTGATTCCGCTGCTGGCCGGGTCGACAGGCAGGCAGGCGAGGCAGATGCATCTGGTAGCGCGGGCGACAAATCACGCGAAGCGGTGGATGCGGGTGTCGAAACGACCGAGCCGGAAGGCACCATCATCCTTCTGCACGGCCGGCGTGTGCCCAAGCTGTTCATGCTGCCCATGGCGCAGGTGCTTGCAGGGGAGGGTTTCCGCTGCATTCTCGTGGACATGCGCGGCCACGGCCGGTCGACCGGGGAGCACCTCACCTACGGCGCCCGGGATGCGCAGGACATGAGCCAGGTGCTTGATGAGCTCGGGCAGCGCGAGTTGCTCTCCGGTCGCGTTGGCATGATGGGCATCTCTTACGGCGCTGCCGTGGCGATCCAGGCGGCGGCGGAAGATGAGCGCATCGAAGCCGTGGTCGCGCTTGCCCCGTTCGCCACCCTGCGGGATGTGGTGCCCGAGTTCCTCGTGCGATTTGCCCCTTTCCCCACGGTGTTTCTCAGCGATGATGCGATCGACCGGCTGATCGATACCGCCGCGGATCGGGCCGGGTTTGATCCTGATGAGGCCAGCCCGCTCGATGCCATCGCCCGATCCCGGGCCCCGGTCCTGCTGATCCACGGCACCCACGACATGCTCGTGCCGATCACCCATTCCCGCCGGCTCGAAGCCGCCGCCGCCGGCCCGGTGGAGTTGATCGAATCCCGTGATGTGACGCATCTCGGCCTGTACCTCGACCCCCGCGGCGATGTACAGCGCGAAGCACCCGCGTGGCTCAAGAAGCATCTGAAGGGCGATGATGACAAGGCTGATTAGCTGACAGAAGGGGCGGTCGCAGCAGACAAGCATCCAGCCAGCGGTGCAGTAGCGCCAGAAATCCCGCGATGAGGCCCCCGCTAATCGCCGGGCAATTCGAGTGTACCGATGATTTCCTGCACCGCTTTCACCCCGTGGCGATCGAGGTATTGGCGAAGGCCATCCATGACCTTTAACGGCGTGGCCGGGTCGACAAACAGCGCCGTCCCCACCGCCAGCCCCGTGGCGCCGGCAAGGAGAAATTCGACCGCATCCTGCCAGTACTGAATACCCCCCATGCCGATGATGGGCACGCCCGCCGGCCGGGCCACCTCGCGGTATACACGGCTGACGAGGTATACCGCCAGCGGCCGGATGGCCGGTCCGGACAGGCCGCCTGTTCCGTTGGCAAGGCGCGGCCTGCGGGTCTCGATATCGACCGCCATTGCCGTGTAGGTGTTAATCAGGCTGAGTACCTGACAGCCACCCTCGACCGCCGCGGCGGCCGTTTGCGTGATGTCGCCGACATTGGGCGACAGCTTCACGATCAGCGGACACGCCTCGCTCATCGCATCCCGCACCTGGCGCACCAGCGAGCAAAGCAGTTGCGGGTTGGTGCCGAAGGTCAAGCCATCCCGCACGTTGGGGCAACTGACGTTGAGCTCGATCGCATCCACCCCCTCGGCCCGGCTGATCCGGGCACACGCGGCGGTGTAATCATCGACGCTGTGGCCGGCGACGTTGACGATGATCCGCGGGCCGGCCTGACGCATCTGTCGCAGTTCCGGCAGCTTTCGCTCGACAAACGCATCGAGGCCGATGTTGGCAAGACCGATGGCATTGAGCATCCCCCCGCGCGTCTCGACGATCCGGTAAGCCTCGTTGCCCGCCCGCACCTCGGCGGTGATGCTCTTGGTGACGAACGCCCCGAGCCGGGTCAGGTCCACAAAGTCGGCGTACTCGTTGCCATATCCGCACGTGCCGGAAGCGGTCATCAGCGGGTTGGCGAGCTTGAGCCCGGCGAGATCAATGCCGAGCTGCGGGCCGGGATCAACCGAATCAGCAGAAGCCGCCGCGGCGGCCGCCGCTGATGTCGCAGCGGGGGTCGAAGCATCGGTGTCGTGGGGGCTCATGTTCATTTTGTAGCACAGACCGCCCTGCCGGGACAGGCCGACAGCCCATGCCGGGTCAGCCCGGTGCCGCGGGGTATTCCCCTCGGCCGTGTCCGGGCGCCCACGGCCCTTTCCCCCGCGACACGCGGTGGCCTGCACCGCCTATCATGGCGCACAACCGCATGGGGACGATGCGCCGCCTTACTGCCCGCGGGCGCATTGCCCACGTGGTCTCAACCCGACCCGATTCACATGCCTGATTACCCCCACATATTTGCCCTCGATCCCGAGGCGCTTGGCGAGCATCTTTATCGGCTGGGTATGCCACGATATCGCGCCAGGCAGGTACTGCGGTGGGTCTACCAGCGCCACATCGCCGACCCCGCTGTGATGACCGACCTTTCAAAGGCGGACCGTGAGGTGCTCGGGCAGTCGCTGCTGTTTCAGGCCGGCCGCGTGGTGGGCCATCAGCGCGCCACCGATGGGGTGCAGAAGCTGCTGCTGGACTGGACGCTCCCCAGGCCCCCGGGGGCTGGTACGGCGGATCAAGGACCTACAGGCCAGGCGACAAACTCCACCGAAGAAGCTGCCACGTTGACCGTACTGACCCGCAAGGGCGCCGCCGCGGGCGGCGGGGCCAACCAGACCGAATGCGTGATGATCCCCTCTGAACGGACCGGCCGGCCCGGTGGGACGCCACGGGGCGGGCAACCTGGCCCCCGTGGGGCCGCCGGAGATTACCGGGGCACGGGTTCCGGAGGTGCGCATTCCGGGGGTGGGGGACGGCGGACGGCGTGTATCAGCTCGCAGGTGGGCTGTCCGGTCGGGTGTCGGTTCTGCGCCTCCGGCCTTGGCGGGCTCGATGGCAATCTCACCGCCGGTCAGATCGTCGAGCAGGTCTGGCAGCTTGGTGCCCTGGAAGGCGTTGGCCGCATCAGTCACGTGGTGTTCATGGGCATGGGTGAGCCGCTGGCTAACTTCGATGACGTCACCGAGGCCATCGACATCCTCCGGGCCGACTGGGGGCTGGGCATCTCTGGCCGCCGGATCACGGTCAGCACGGTGGGCCTGCCACAGCAGATGCGGCGGCTCGCCGACCTGCAACTGCCGGTCACGCTGGCGCTGAGCCTGCATGCGCCCAACGATGAACTCCGCCGCGAGTTGATCCCTTGGGCGGCGTATGCCGACATCGAGGCACTGCTCGATGCCGGCCGCTACTACTTCGACCGGACCGGCCGCGAGATCACGCTCGAGTACATCCTGCTGCGCGATGTCAACGATCGCCGCGAGCACGCCCATCAGCTTGCCCGCATCGCCTCCACGCTGCGTGCCAACGTCAACCTGATCCGCTACAACGAAGTCCGCGACCTGCCGTACAGCCGGCCCGGGACGGAAGACGTTTATCGCTTTCAACAGACCCTTCAAGCTGCCGGGGTCAACACCCATATTCGCGCCAGCCGTGGCCGAGACATCGCCGCAGCCTGCGGCCAACTCCGCCATGAGCACAGCGGCATTGACAGCGGACGGGGCAAGGATCACGCCCCGGCGGGTGTGTAGGCGGTCGACCGGGAACGAGGCGGAGTGCGGAGCCCGGCCCCGGCCGATCAGCGCAGCGGCATGTAGCGTGGCTGGCTGCGTCAGCAGCCGCCTCCGGAACCTCGGCATTTGGCCATGCGGCGAACCCCTTGCATTGGCCGCCATGGCCATCGGCTGCGGACAGCCGCTGACCATGCCACCCGGTTTGGTAGCTGCATGCGTCGAGCGGATCGCACTCAGTCGCGCGACTGATGCCATCGCTGCCGACTGGCGGCGAACATGGCACAATGCCGACATGCCCACTCCCCCACTGCCCACCGTGCGAGCCGGTTTTGCCCGGCTCGGGATCAGCCCGCCGCGGGATACACCGTTGATCGGCTACGCCTTTCGATACGAGCAGCTTGGCACCGGCAATGAGGGGCCGCCGGGCGGTGAGGCGGCGTGGCCGGATGGGGGGCCGCTATACGTGCGATGCATGGCGATCGATGCCGGCGGGGGCGGGCCGGCCATGGTGGTCAGTCTCGACCTCGCCACGCTTGAGCGGGGTGTTGCGCGGCGGCTGCGGCAGGCCGTGGCCGAACGGATCAGCAGCAGCCTCGAGCGTGTGCTCATCTGCTGCACGCACACCCACTCCGGCCCGTACCCCATCGGCCCAAGCGAGGAGGATGAGGCGATCCGCGAGGATGCCGTCCATCGCGAAAATGAGGATGCATGGTCGGTCAAGGGCCGGGCGTATTTCGAGCAGCTACTGCCGAGGGTGGTGACCTGCGCGGCAATGGCGGCGGGCAAGCTCGTCCCCATGACACTTGCCGCTCAACAGGGCAGCCTCGGCATCGGCTACGTTCGACGTGTGCCCGATGGCCAGGGCGGGGTGACATTCTGCTGGAATCCCCAGGAACAGGATGACCTGCCGCTTGTCGCCTCACCAGACCCGACCTGCACAGCGGTGGTGCTGCGACAGGTCAATGGCCCGCGGAGCATCGTGCTTTTCAACGCAGGCGCTCACCCGGTCATCCTCGGCAAGACGAGTAACATCCTCAGCGCGGACTGGCCGGGCGCGGCGTGCGATATCATCGAGCGGCTCTGCCCCGGCAGCCGCGCCATGTTCGCCCTCGGCCCGTGCGGTGATATCCATCCGTGGATCGCCACACAGGAAGACCCTGTGAACATCGAGCCGGTGGCCACCGCCGCGGCGGGATTGGTCGCCTCGCTGACCCACGCGGCGCGGCCGGTGGGTGAAAGTGGCGCCCTCGAGCTGCACACCGCCGCACGGACCGTAACATTCGGCCGGGTTGAGCTTGATCTGGTCGCGTGGCGCCTCGGTCAACTCCGGATCATCGCAGCGCCGGTCGAGCTTTTCTCCGACCTCGGCGCCAGGGTGCGCCAAGCCCTTGCCCCACCGCTGCTGATCGCCACAGAGACCAACGGCCGCAGCGGCTACTGGCCGACGCAGAAGGCCTTCCGCGAAGGCGGCTACGAGGTCGAGATCGCCCGGAATTACGGCCTTGAGCCCGGGGATGGGGAGAAACTGGCCGATGCGATGATTTCACTGGTCAAAGAGCTTGACGACTGATCGAAGGCGCAGATGAATGCCCTTTCGGCATGGAGGGGCTCAAAAACGAACGCATGTTCGCGCAAACATCTGGTTTGGGTTTGCCGCTGCGGCTGGCCGCTGGGGCAGGGTAATACAACGAAATTTCCATGCTATAAGCCGTATGAAAATTGCCTTCTGCGCGCTCTACCGGAGGGTGCATGACACGTGTCGCGGGTGCCCCCAATGCGCGGCCCAATGGGGTGGCATGGTCAGCGGGCTGTCTTCAGCCCGATGGCCATGCGAGTCCCTGAGGCGCAGGGCGCGTCCTGACCCCGGCAGGCCGCATGGCCATCGGCTGCGGACCCCCCGGAAGCCGCTGACCATGCCACCCACCCCTTATCTGGCTACAAAGGTACCCCGCCACATGTGTTATGCACGCTCTACCGGATGGAAGTTCCGCAGTGGATTGGAGGTGACAGGGGGTTATCGCGTACACTGTCGCGTGCAACTGCTTTGCTCGAGCCCCTGTCGATGCACCATGGGGCGACTTGGCAAGATGTACTACCCTGAAAGGTTCCATGATGAATAACACTACCATTCGTAACCTGACGGCCGCGCTCGTGATCCTGGTGGGCATTGCCGCTGTGGCGGCCACGCCTGCGGTGGCTGGCGACGGCGACCGCTTCCTCGTCAATGAGCAGCGGCTTGAGCAAATCCGCGAGCAGGTCGAGCGGCCCGGTTCGCCCGCGGCGGAAATGGTGGAGGGGATGCGAACACGCATCGAGCAGGGCTGGGACGATGGCTACCGTGCCGGCTTCCGGCCCGGCCGCCGCGCGTATCAGAGCAGTTGGCTCGCCCGGGAAGCGGCGATGATGTACCTGGTCACGGGAGACCGTGATTATGTGCAAACCGCCATGCGCGAGCTTCGCGAAGGCGTGGAGAACGCCACCCACGATCGGGGTCTCAACAATGCCTTCCACAGTGTGGCCTTCGGCCTGGTTTATGCCTGGTGCCGCGAGGGGATGAGCGATGCTGATCGGCGCTGGATCGAGCAGCGCATCGAGGAGGGCCTCGACCACTGGCCGAGCGTGAGCCATCACAACTTCGGCGGTGATCGCGGGTCCAACTGGGTGTCGGTCAGCCGCGGCGGTGAACTGATCATGCTGCTGGCTTCGGGCAAGCACGAGCAGCGGGCGGATCGGCTGGAATTTCTGGTCCGCGAACTGTCGCGCCACATCCGCTCGGCCCTCGGCTCGATCGGATACACCCAGGAGGGCGTGGGCTACAACATGTTCGGGGCCTCTTTCCTCGTACCCGCCGCCCTCGCACTCGAGGATGTGGCCGACGACAGCACACTTGCCGACAAGTTGCGTGAACGATCGGTCTGGGTCTTCCCCATGTTCACCGGCGGGACCGGCGACACGGCCACCGCCGGGTGGCAGAAGTTCCTGCCCAACGGTGTTTCCAACATCCAGTTCATGGATGAAGGCTGGACCAGCGCCCTGCTCGGCCTTGTCCCCGGGGAGGAGATGCCCTACTACCTCTACTTCTACAATCGCCACGCCGGGCCTGACAACCAGCGATCGGTCGAGCATCGCTACGACAGCACCCGGGGCGGCACACCGTGGGCCCTGCTGTTCTATCCGTTCGATGTGGAGCCGCGCGATCCGGTGGAGCAGTATGGGCGGTTCGCCTACGACCGGCGCGGCTATTACTTCTTCCGCAACAAGTGGGGGCTCGGGGATGAAGTGATCACCTCGATCATGGCTGATGGGAACTCCCATCGTCGCGCCTGGGATCAGCCCGAGGCGCTTCAAATCGCGCTGCACGCTCACGACACGACCTTCTTCGCCGGTCCTGCCACACGCCGCGATGCGCACCATTACAGCGCCCCGCTGATCAACGGCGAGCGCAGTGAAAACGGCAATCCGCAGCATCGCACCGGACGTTCCATCGACCGTGAATCACACGATGACGGGGGTTACGTCATCGTCGGGGGCGGGGAGGTCTACCGGCCCGATCCGGTCTCGGATATCAGGCGGCACTACCTGGTGGATTTCTCAGGCTCAACCGGCACCGATGCCCTGCTGAGCACCCTCGATGTGATCGAGGCAGACGGTGAGAACCGCTACACCTGGAACGGTGTGCTGGCTGATGGGCAGGGGCGTGATGGCATCGAGGATGTGGCGATCGGGGAGGAGTCAGGCCGGCCGGCGTTCATCCTGCGCGGTCGTAACAACAGCTACGTCAAGGGCTGGGTGCTCCACCCTGCTGATGCCACGATCGAAGAGCACGATGACGATGCGCTTCAGATTCACACTCGCGGCGAGGATGCAAAGGTCTGGGTCGCGATGACTGTCGGCACCGGCCGGCCGGTCAGCGCCCGCATCACCGGCGAGGGTATGGAGAGTCGGCTTCAAATCGGCCGTGCAGTGCTCACATGGGATGCGCAGGCAGAACGCGTGGTGCACGAGGACCAGCGCGACGGGCAGTGAGGCGGCGGCACATGACCCCAGGCCGGCGCCCATTCCCCCCCGCCGGGTATCGCAGCTTATCGCCATGGATCGTTTTCGACGTATTCCTGGTAGATCAGGAAGCGCGCTGTGCGGATGGCGTGGAACGAGTTGAAACCGATGAAGGCGGCCAGAATGAGCAGCCATATGCTGCCGAGCAGGAACAGCGCCGCAGCACCACCGACGATGGCAAGCCCCAGCCCCACCTGCGCCGCCACCAGCAGGCTATGGGCGTGTCCGATCCGGAACCACAGCAAAGCGTGAAGAATCTGCCCGCCATCGAGGGGAAAGGCGGGAAGCAGGTTGAACACCAGCATCATCACGTTGACGAGCGTGATGATCAGCACCAGCGTCTCCACGTTGTTGAGTTGTCGCAGCAGCATTGCGAAGTTCTGCGCTTCGCGCACCTGTTCGATGGGGACGATCACCCACATGATCGCCACCGTGATCGGGATCAGGATCACATTCACCAGCGGCCCGGCGACGATACTCCACAGCACCGCCCCCGGACGCTTGGGCGGCTGGACAAACGCCACACCACCCAGCGGCCACAGCACGATCCGGTCCGCCCGGCCGCCCACCGACCGGCAGGCCAGGGCATGGCCGAACTCGTGCATCGTGACGAGAGCGAAGATCGCCGCGATCTCCACCACGCCCCAGGCAAACGTGTCATACCGCAGAGTGTACGTGCTCCACACGAACAGCAGCAGAAAGAACCAGCTCCAGTGCAGAAACACGTGGATACCGAACAGGCTGAAAAGGCGCAGGGCACCGGCGGTTTGAGGCATCATGCCCGGGGAGTATAGCCAGCGACAGGCGGCCGGGTCGGCAGCCGGGCGCCGGCCGGGTCAGGCGGGGTCAGGCTGGACGGCGAAACGGGGCATGATGGGCCAGGCCCCCACCGCCATGCCCATCCACCGCACCAGATGCCAGGGATGCATTTGACCGCGGCGAACTGCTTGCAACAATCCATCGATCCGCAAGTGTCCCGCCCATGCGCTTGCACGCTCGCAGTGCCCCCGCACCGCCAGGTGCCCCCGTGGCCATTGCAGAAACAGGACGCCCCAGACCAGGAAGGACCGCCCCATGCCAGAAAACCCAGTTGCCATCGTCACCGGTGCCGGCAGCGGCGTCGGCCGCGATACCGCCATCCTGCTCGCCGAAGCCGGTTACCAGCTCATGCTCGTGGCCCGCACGAAGGCGAAGCTGCAAGAGACCGCGGCGGCGATCACCGCGCAGGTGCCGGATGCCATCGTCAAGCTGCACACCGCCGATCTCGCCGACAGCGCAGCGACCCGTAAAGTCGTAGATGAAACCGTGACGCAGTTCAGTCGCGTTGATGCCCTGATCAGCGTGGCCGGGGATGCACCACTCGGGCCGATCGGCACGTTCAGTGCCGAGACGATCGACCGGACGATCCTGGTCAACCTCAGCGCCCCCGCCCAGCTTGCCAGCGCTGCGTGGCCGACATTCGAGAAGCAGCACGCGGGCACCATTGTCCACGTTTCATCCATGGCCGCGTTCGACCCGTTCCCCGGTTTCAACGTCTACGCCGCGGCGAAGGCGGGCTTGAACATGCTGACCCACACTCTCGCGCGCGAGGGCCGCAAGGTCGGCGTCAAGGCCTTCGGCGTTGCCCCGGGCGCGGTCGAGACGCCCATGCTGAGACAGAACTTCAGCGAAAAGGTACTACCCCCGGAGAAAACGCTTGATCCGGCAGAGGTCGCCGCTGTCATCCGCGACTGCCTCACGGGCAGGCGCGGCTTTGACAGTGGCGAGACCATACGCGTTGAAAGCCCTTGAGCACCCGGGCGGGGGGCAAGAAGGCCATGTACAGGTGTGCAGGCAGCTTCGTCCATCCGGTGAACTGGCGCCGGCAAGCCGGGGGCAAAGCTCCCTTGAGGCCATTGCAGAGCACGCTTTGCCCCCAGGTGAACCGCGGGGGCATGGCCGCTCGCCCTATTCCTCGATGCCCAGGTCATGCTTTGTCAACAGTGCTTCCATCTGGAAGCCTGCCCCCTCGATGTTTTCCCGGGCGCCTTCTTCGCGATCGATCACGATGAGGATTCGCAGCACCCGCAGATCGAGGCTTTCGAGTTGTCGCGCGGCCTCGAGTGTCTGGCCGCCGGTGGTGACCACATCTTCCACAATGACCACACCCTCACCCGGCTGAAATTTCCCCTCGACCTGCTGCGCGGTGCCGTAGTCCTTCTTCTGATTGCGCACGAGCAGGGTCGGCAGGCCGGTGGCAAGGCTGGTGGCGGTCACGAGCGGGATTCCGCCGAGTTCGGCCCCGGCCAGCCGGTCAACGCTAGCGGGGAGGCTACCGATACTCGCCGCGAAGCGCCGGCCGAGCTCGGCAAGAATGACCGGGTCGGTCTCAAAAAGGTATTTGTCAAGGTAATAATGGCTTGTCCGGCCGCTGCGAAGGGTAAAGCTGCCGTGCAGCAGGGCCGCCTCCCTGATCCGGTTGATGAGTTGTGCATCATCCATAGACCGGGCAGTATACCGGGCTCGCGGGCGATCGGCAGGCGTCCAGCCGCCAGCTTGGGTGCCACGGGGCCCCGGGGGCCACGATGCATGACACGTATCGCGGCTGGCCGGTCGGGCCTTCACTCCCATCTCCCTCGGCAGAGGGACCGGGGGTGAGTGCCGGGGTGAAGATTGGCTCGGACGGCCCCTGCGTCTTGCCCCTCACCCCTGCACCCTCCCGAGGGGAGAGGGAGCGAAAGCCTACCGGAATGTGTGTCATGCACCCGGCGATGGGCGCCACGGCTGCGTGGCCCGTTCCCACCATGCACTGAGGAGACTCTTCTTGCCCCGTCAGCTCACCGGCCGCAGCATTCTGATTACCGGTGCCAGCAGCGGTATCGGGGCCGCCACGGCTATCGCATGTGCCGCGTCGGGGATGGACTTGTTGCTTGCTGCGCGGCGGGAAGACCGACTCGCCCGGGTCGCCGCGGCCTGCGAGGCCGCTGTGACAGCGCGGCGCTCCCCTGCCTCGCAGACGGATTCGTCCACCGTCCGCCCGCCCCGCATTCTGACCACCGCCTGCGACATCGACCGCGAGGCGGATGTGGCCGCCCTGTTCCGCCGCGCTGATGATGAGTTCGAGCGGCTTGATGCCGTTCTGGCCAATGGCGGCTGGGGTGTCTACGCAAGCATCGAGACGGTTGAAGAATCCCTTGCACGGGCGATGTTCGAGACCAATGTCTTCGGTACGTTGCGATGCATCCGTGCCGCGATGTCGCGGTTCCGGGCCCAGGGTGGTGGCCACCTGTTGATCACCATCAGCGCTCTCAGCGAGATCGCGCTGCCCCGCCACGGCATTTACAGCGCTACCAAGGCGGCGCAGGATGCCATCGCCGCGGCGCTGCGAGCTGAAGCCGGGGCGGCCGGCATCGATGTAAGCACGATCCACCCCATTGGGACGAGGACCGAATTTTTCGACCTTGCCCGCGAGCGCACCAGCGATCCGGATGCAGTGGCGGCGAGCGAGGCGGGCAACAAGCCGCACACCCCGGAAAAAGTCGCCCGCGCGATCGTGCGTTGCCTCCGTCGCCCGCGCCCCGAGGTCTGGCCGAGCCCCCTGACACGCTACGTGCTGGCCGCCTGTACCGCCTTCCCGCGCCTCGGCGCCTGGCTTCTGCGCCGGATCGAGCGGCAGCGACGGGCGGGAGCGGATGGGTGAGGCATGTGGGACTGACCGCACCTACCAGGGCCTTCAGTGACCCGGCCGCTTCAACTGCCGGTCTGCGAAGTTGAGCACGTGCCACCAGTCGAGCGGTGTGATGTCGTGGTGGCCGGGGCGGATGTGGTAACCGACATCGTGGCCGACCGAGCGGTTCAATGGAGGCAGTGCAGGGGGCATGGCGTCATCCGAAGGGTCGAGCCCGAGACCGCTGCGGCCAAGCTTACGGTAGATGGCCGTAGCATGAACACAAGCAAGAAACTCACCCTCCGGGTCGGCCCAGTGGTCCTGATCGGCGCTGGCGACGTAGAGCGGCCGCGGTGCGATCAGCCCCAGCAGCAGGTGCTGGTCGATGGGTAACTCGTGCTCCCGGTCGGCGTAATCGGCACAGCGGCCACAGAACCAGTGCGGGAAGCGGGTGGTGATGTCGGCAATGCGCTCGCCCCTGCACCGCCGGGACAAGGCGGCACCAAGACAGCCCGAACCACTGCTGATCGCCCCGGCAAAGTCGAGATCCTCCGCCGCGGCCCAAAGTGCCGCCTTGCCCATGCGTGAATGGCCGATGGCCATGATGCGCGATGGGTCGACACCTTCGATTGTCGCCATCGCTTCGCGCAGGCGGCTGAGCCCCCAAGCCCACGCGGCGATGGTCCCACCGCTGCCTCGCCCGCGGGGATCACGTTCGAGCGCATGGATGCCGTTGGCAAAACCATCGTCGAAATCGGGGTCGATCTCGCCAGCGTAGAGCGTGGCGACTGCATAACCGCGGCCGGTGATCCGCTCAACCGGCCAGCGCGCCGCCGCCAGCCCGCGGGAGGCATCTGAAGCAGTGTTGCTGTCGCAGCCCGTTTCCGCCCGATTCGAGGCGACCCACGCACGCGGCAGTGCAATGCGGGGGTCCGGATCGACAGTGTGATTGCCATGAAAATTGAGGCCGGCAAAAGCGGGTACGGGGCTGGCAATGTCATTGGGTACAAAGATGAGTGCGCCGAGGCGCAGCGCCCCCTCGCCGAGGACAATGTCGACCTGGTGTCGCGTGGCTCGGCCTTCACATGCATCGGCAACACGTTCGCGCAAATCGCAGGTGATGGTCGGTTCGACGGCGGGCGGCTGGCCGTAGATGTGTTCGCGGAACAGTTCGAGCAGTATCCGGCGGTGGCCAGCCCACTGCTCGGGTGGCAGTGCCTCGAACTCATTGAGCCCGGCAGGATCGGGCAGGCCGAGCACTGCCGGGCTGGATTCGGGCGTGTCAGTCATCAGGATTGCTCTGGCATCGCATCGCAGTACACCAGCGCGTTCTGCAACATGCGCACACTCACGGCAGGCTGGCTGCTATTCAAGGCCATGCTTGCGTTTGAATTCTTCGAGCGAAGCCACACCTTCCGGCAGTCCGGCTTCTTCGATCAACAATACAGGAATGCCATCGCGGATGGGATAGCGCAGGCCGCCCTTTTCCGAGACAAGCACGTCTCCTTCCTGTCGCAGTTTCGACCGGGTCAAGGGGCAGATGAGGATTTCAAGCAGTTCCGGGTCGAGTGGCTGATGCATGGGTTGCACTCCGGTATCACAATAAGCATTGGCAGGCGCGTGCCCGCGCCCGATCCTATGCGGCGGGGACGTCCACGCGTTCGATATCAGCGCCGAGTTGCTGGAGGGTCAGTTCCATACCCTCGTAGCCGCGGTCGAGATGGTAAACGCGGTTGACCGTGGTGGTTCCCCGCGCAGCGAGGCCGGCAAGGACGAGGCCCGCACTCGCACGAAGATCACTGGCCATGACAGGGGCACCTTCGAGGTGATGCACCCCGCTGACGAGCACACTCGGCCCGTTACGCAGGCACCGGGCCCCCATCCGGAGCAATTCCGCCACGTGCAGGAATCGATCGGGGAATATCTTTTCGGTGATGATCGAGTTACCATCGGCCATACACAACAGGGCCATGATCTGGGCCTGGAGGTCCGTGGGAAAGCCGGGAAACGGTTGCGTCACCACCTGCACCGGCTCGAGCCTGCGGTCGCTGGCGATGCGCACGCTCTGGCGGAGGTTCTGCTGCTCGGTCGGTGGTGCCGCTCCATCGGTGGGTTCAAGGTTGACCCCCACTTCTTCAAGCCGGTCGATCACGGCCGTCAGGCTGTCGGTGGGGCAGTTCTCGATCAGGACATCGCCGTTGGTGATCGCCGCGGCCATGATGTAGGTGCCGGCCTCGATGCGGTCGGGGACGAGGGTGTGGTCCACCCCTGCGAGCCGGTCCACGCCCTCGACGACGATCCGCGGGCTGCCGGCACCGCTGATGCGGGCTCCCATGGCGGTCAACATGTGGGCGAGGTCGGTCACCTCCGGCTCGCACGCGGCGGATTCAATGATCGTGGTGCCCTCGGCGAGCGTGGCAGCGCTCATCACGTTGGCCGTGCCAAGCACGGTCGAACCGAACGGCCCCCCTAGAAAAACCCTGGCGCCGCGCAGGCGCTTGGCCCGGGCGACGATGTAGCCCGATTCGAGGCCCACCTCGGCGCCGAGAGCCTTGAGGCCCCGTAGATGCAGGTCCACCGGCCGGTCGCCGATGTTGCAGCCCCCGGGCATGGAAACCCGCGCCTCGCCGCGACGGGCGAGGGTGGGCCCGAGGACGCAGATGCTCGCCCGCATCGTTCGGACGATGTCGTAAGGGGCCTCACATTTGCCGGAATCGTGGGTGGCAAGGTGCAGCGGCCCATCATCCGCCCGCTGCACCGACACCCCCATCACATCGAGAAGCCGGCCCATGTTCCGGATATCAGCCAGCCGCGGTACATCCCGCAGGGTGACTGGCTCATCCGTGAGCAGGCTTGCCGCCATCAGCGGCAGGGCCGCGTTCTTGGCACCGTGAATCCTGACCGTCCCGCGCAACCGGCGGCCACCGTGAATAACGAATGCATCCATGTGGATGTTGTCGCAGAAGCGCGGCGGCGTGGCAACCGCGGGGGCAGGACCCGGTGTGAGTCTTCCGGTGCCTCCCGCACTATCGTCCCGGATTGAGGACGATACTGCATGCTACGCCGCCGCGGATGCACCGGAGTTTTCCCTGCCGGTTACCACTGTCACGGTCAGGAGCGGATGCGGTGGAGCATCCAGACCGCGAGGGGCAGATACAGCGCCACAGGCAGCCACGCGTTGGTAACAGGGTTGAGTTCATCCACGCCGATCTGGAGCAGCAGGATCGCGATGATCCATAAGGGCACCCCGATCAGGGCTGCCCGGGTGCCTTCCCATAACAGGTTGCGCGGCTCACGCAGCAGGTAGAACGGCATCACGATGAGCATCAGCAGCAGGCCGACCATGATGAAGCTGAACCGGCTCTGGGCGATGCGGACGATCGTGTCACGATCGAGCGATCGCTTGTCCATCAGCCGGTTGAGCTGCGCGAGACTGAGCACGCGCGGGAACAGCGCCTGCCGCCGGGCGAGAATCACTTCCGGCGAAAGGTCCGATTCGATGAAGTCCACCGGCTCCGGGGCCACCCGGCGGGTCGCCGCGAGGCCCGTCCCTTCCCCCCCATCACCGGTCCCGGCCTCTTCCGCCTCGGCTACCGTGAGTGGATGCTGAATGCGGTAGCCGTCGATCAGCCGCCACCGGCGGTGCTCGGGCTCCCAGAGCGCCTGACTCGCTTCAACCCGGGCGAGCACCCGGCCGCGATCATCACGCTCGCGGACGAGCACGCCCTCGAGCACCTGCTCGCTGATGTGGAACTTGCGGGCGTTGAACACCGCCCCCTGACCATCGGCGGCATAGGGCACCTCGAAGTGCCGCACCGCCGGCGTCTTCAGTTCCGCCTTGTTGCGGCTGACCTTCTCCGCCATTGGGGGGATCACGTACTCATGAATCGGCAGGGCCAGCAGGTTCAGCACGCCCCCGACCACGAGCACGGGCGCGGCGATCCTGTACATGCTCATCCCGCTGCTGATCATCGCCACGATCTCGCGCGAGCGCGACAGGGCAAGAAACGTAAAGCCCATGGCGCCGAAAACCATCAGGCCACTGATCACCGCATACAGCAGGATCAGCAATGGCCCGTAGAAATCCGCAATCACCACAAGCGTCGCCGCGAGCTTTCCGCCATACTGATCGGCATAGACCTCCCCCGCCTGTGTGAACTCATCGAGATCGATGAGGATGTCGACCGCCACGAACATCGTCAGCACCACCGTCAAAAGGATGATGAAGTTGGTCAGGAAGATGCGCAGGATGTAACGGTCGAGAATACCCATGTTTTTTCGATACTGCCGGCCACGACTCGCCCTCGCAGCCGCACAATCGGTCAGTGTCGGCTGAGCCGCATATACGCGGCGGCGATTACCACCACCAGAACGATATTGCCGCTCCAGATCAGTGGAAGCCCCAACGTCAGGGCATATTCCATTTCCACGTTGTGTGCATAACTCTGCCCGGCGTTGACCAGCACGATCGTGGCCAGTGCGGCGAGGAAGCTGCCGAGGTAGACCACCAACGGGGTGCGGTGACGGCCGTGCATCGCCAGCACCGCGCCCAGCAGCAGCACCAGTACCCCGGCCATGGCCAGGGCCCCGCGGGTGTGTTGAAGCGAGGCGATCCGAAGCGACAGCCATCGCAGCTCGCGCCTGAGCCCCGCGGCGGCACCGGCCACAGCCTCACCATCCCTGTGGTCACGTTCAGCAGTGTCCAGCAGGTCCTCCGTCGAGCGGGCACGGATCCGCGGCAGCAGCGATTCCGTCCAGCGCGCAGAACCGAGGATCGTCGCCCGCTGGCGCGTCTGAAGTCCCTCAGGCCAGTCGATTACGCGGACGCGCTCGACCAACCGGATTTCCACCCGCGGCTCCTCGCCGGGCATCCCGCGGCTGACTTCGAGCACGGCCTCATCGGCGTACCATTGCCGTTCGAGCGACCCCTCACGCCGCTGGTCGATCCGTACCGGTTGCTCCTCATCGCCGCGCAGCAGCAGCCGGCTGCCTTCGCGTTCGATCCCGGGCGACCGGATGAGGTAGTCTACCCGCGCCTCGAGCCAGCCCCGTTCAGCCGGATCCGGGGCAGCCTCTTCCGCTTCGGCAGGAGGCCCAAGGTCAACTCCCGGCGCGGGCGTCGGCTCCCCGGTGTGGAGCCGCAACGTCCGCTGCGCCAGTTGTCGCTGCATCCCTTCGAGCAGCCGTTCAGTCGCGATGGCCCGTTCCAGCCCACGGCGCCGTTCGGCTACCGTCGAGAACTTCTCCGGCTCCCGCTCGATCTCGGCGAGTTGACGCGGGGTGTAGAAGTCGGGCCGGTCGCGGAACGGCCGGTCGATGGCCCACTCAAGGGGTACCTCGCGGCCAAAGGCGATCTCGCCGCGCGCCGGCCGATACATCTCCGCATCGCGAAGTTGCACGGTCAGCCAGGGTTCCCCGTCGATGTCGTAGAAAAGCAGGTTCGCCTCCGCGGCGGTGTACTCACTGCGCAGGTCGCCGGTCTCGCGGTCGAACTGACCGACCACCAGGCCATCCAGAAGCATCCACTGCGTGGGCTGATGGGGCTCATCGCGTTGCGGAATCGTCTCCCGCTCAACCGCTCGGTCGGCGTAGATCACGTATCCGGCCATCTGAACCGGTTCGTTCCGCCCGATCTGCCGGACCAGCATGGACGCCACATCGCGCTGCACCAGCGCGGCGGCGCCGCGGTAGAAGTACGGCATGACCCAGTTCGACATCGTCCACAGGCCCCCACCGATCAGCAGCCCGAGCACGAGCACGGGGACCAGGATGCCCCGATAGCTGATGCCGCTGACGGAGGCGGCGAGGACCTCGTTATCGGCCGTCATGCGGCAGAAGACAAGCGTCGCGGCGAATGCCCCGGCGAACGGCAGGATGAAACCGACCAGCGTCGGCATCGAGTACATCACAAACCGCAGCAGATCCAGCGGCTCGAGCAGGCCCTCCGCCAGAGGCCGGATGGCCAAAGCGATGGCGACGACCGTACACAACACCGCCGCGGCCAGCACCGTGAGCTTGCACAGGTCCCAGAAGATATAGCGGTAGAGTGTCCAGGGCATCATCGAGCAGCCTGCAAGGCGGTCGGGGCACGGCCGGTGGCGTCGACAAAGGGGGCTCTGTCACCACCTTTGCAGCAAAGGACGGCGGGGCGCGGGTCATACCGCCCCTGCCGCCCCCACCGGCCCGGAACGTGAGTATATCCGCCACGGTGCGGCCCGGTCGCCCCGGCGGCCGGGGCCGATGCGCCGCACGATGGGCCGCGAGGGACCGCGGCCGACTGCCGATACCCCGGGGATCGCCGCTATTGCGGAGGAAACATCCGGCGAAGACTGCGGCCGTATTCGATGGCGCGTTCGATGATCTGCTCCGGGGTCTCGCTGACGACAAATCGATCGCCGTTAATGAGCGTGACCACCGAGTCGGGGCTGGCCTCGACGGTGCGAATCAGTTCGGCGTTGACCACAAACGGGTTGCCATTGAGTCGGGTGAGGCTGATCATTGCTGCCCTCCGCGGCCGGTTACCGCACGATCTGCAACAGTTCCTGGATCAGGCGGTCGCTGGTTGAAAGGACCCGGCTGTTGGCCGAGTAGCCGGTGCTGGCCGTAATCAGATTGATGAACTCCTGCGACAGCTCGACGTTGGATAGTTCGAGCGTTCCGCCGAGCACTCGGCCGGCACCATCGACTCCGGGTTTGCCGATCATGGCCAGGCCACTGTTGGTGGTCACATCGTAAAGCCCCTGGCTGACCTCCTTCAGACCCCGATTGTTGGAAAAGTTCGCCATGGCAAGCTGGCCAAGCGGCCGCTTGAGGCTGTTGGAGAACTCACCCATGATGATGCCATCCTGGCCGACTTCGAAGTTCTCGAGCGTGCCCTTGGGTGAGCCGTCCTGCCAGATGGCCTTGAGTTGGCTGTCGGTATTGGTCAACGCCGAGACGGTGCCATCCGGGCTGGTGAACTCGATGTCGATTTCCTGCTCGAAGAAGGCCCCCGTATCCTCCCGGTCAATCGTGATCGGCTGCGGGTCCGTGGTCACCAGCGACCCGTTGTTGTCGAACTCGAGTACACCGTTTCCGAGTACGCGATCCAGGTCCGTGTCATCGTTACTTTCCGCGAAGTACCGCCACTGCGTACCGCTGTTGTCCTTGCCCTCAAGTGCCATCGTCAGGTCGATGGTCAACTCGTTGCCGAGGCTGTCGAACGCCGTGACAGTGGTCTTGACTGACTCACCGTTGGCCGATTGGGTCTTGAAAAGATCAAACGGCGTCGAAGGGCTCGCGCTGCCCTTGTTCACCACGATCGAGCCGGCGTTGAAGCTCAGATCATTGGCCGTGCCGGCGTTACCCACGACTTGAAGCTGCCCATCGCCATCCAGATTCACACCCGCCGGCGGTTCCGCATCGGGGTCGACATCCTCATGGATGCCGAATATCTCGCGCATGAACCCCATCAATGCATCGAGTGTCTCACCGTGGCCATCACTCTCGGAGGTGTTGTCCGGGCCGATCTGGAACGTCTTTTCGGGAAGGGTCGACTGCCCCTTCTTGACATCCGAGAAGGTGATGACATCGTCGAGGGCGAACAGAGGCTCCCCTTCCTCGTCCACGAGATCGAGCAGGGCGCTGTCTTCATCCGCCACGCCGCCGCCATCAAGCAGCAGTGGGCTCGACTCGATGATGGCGCCATGTGTTCCCACCTCACCACCGGCGTTGAGATTGCCGCCGAACCGAATGGTCTCCGTCTGCTCGGCGAGGGTCATGTGTCCCACGGGTATCTGGATGTTGCCAAGCTCATCATTGATATTGAAATCTTCATCAATGCCGTATCCCTGAACCAGCCCACCGTTGCTGGGCAGCACAAGATTGAAATCGCGGTCGACATTGAAATTACCCGACCGTGTGTAGAGGTCGCGGCCGTCCTTCTGGACCATGAAGAAGCCGTCGCCATCGATGGCCACATCCGTGTTGACACCAGTGGTCTCGAGCGTGCCATTGCTGAAGTTGCGATCGATCGCGCCGATGCGGGTGCCCATGCCGATCTGGGACGGGTTTGTTCCGCCGAGCAGGTCGGTGGGCGCGCTGCCGCTGTTGCGGGTGAGGCTGACCTGCGACTCGAAGAACGTGCGGCTGGCCTTGAAGCCGTTGGTGCTCACGTTCGAAATGTTGTTACCCGTGACACTGATCTTTTGAGAATGATTGGTCAGGCCGGAAAGACTGGTAAACAGTGCGGTATTGAGGCCCATGTCTGTACTCCGTTTGCCGCCGCGGCCACGGGCCGCTGAGCGGTGCCCCCTCAAGGGGGGTTTCATCCTTGTTTGACCGGCGCCGGGCCGGATTAACCCTCTCTGCCTTCACCGCGGCGGTCGAGCATCCCCAGCAGTGCAGGGTTGTCGATCCGGTCCACGCGCCCGAGGTCATCGAGTGGCGGGCTGGATGCGGCCTCCGGGCCCCGAACCGGCCCTTGCTCGGTGCCGGTCGGCTCATCCGCCGGGGCAGAACCCGACGGGGCCTGAATCTGCGGCTCCGCAGCCTGCCCCGTCGCCCGAAGTTGCTCGAGCAACTGCTCGAAGCTGGCCCGCTCAATCGGCCGGTCCGGGGCCGGTTCCTCGGCACGTTGGCGTGAG
>PUNN01000238.1 GCA_003552605.1 Phycisphaeraceae bacterium | reverse complement strand
GCTCGCGGGCGCGACTTGGTCGGTTTGGGATCCCGTGGCCGAAGCGTATGTCGAGTGGGATGGCGCCACGGAGTTCGAGAGCGAAGTTGTGATCGATACCGTTGACCTGCATGGGACCTATGAAGTTGAGTTCCAGGCGCCGGAAGGCTATCTGGCCCCGGATGCCGAAGAGGTTACCATTGACTCGACGGATCCCGACAACCCAACCATCGTTGATGTGGTATACGATGAGGAGGGTTGGCTCGAGGTTCAAATGGTGAATCAGAGGGACGAGGCCCTGAATCGGACCGATGATGGCGTCGGCTGGCGTTTTGAGGACGAAGACGAGTGGCGCGAAACGGGTGAGACGCTCGCGCTGCCGCTTGGCGACGTGTTCAACATCGAGTTCGATACCGCGGACTCCTATGAGGCGCCCGAAACGCGGTCCGTCCAGATCACGTCCGACGAAGAGGGTGACCCCAATGTTGTGCGGGGCGTCTACCAAGAACTCGGCGATCTGACGGTGGACTTCGGAGAAGAAGAAGGCGCCGATGCCGATGGTGAAGGCCGTTGGGAGGTGCTTGGTGAAGGAACCGGCTGGCTCGAAGGCGGCGAGACCGTGACAGATCTGCGGGTCGGTGAAGAAGGCCATCAGTACGCGGTCCGGTTCCTCGACGTGGACGGTTTCACCGCGCCGAACGATGTGCGGGTGACCATTCCGTTTGATGACACGGAAGAAGTCACTGCCAGCTACGAACCAACCGAAGAGGGCAAAGGCGTCCTGCACATCAGCATTGATGAGCCGGGCGGCGAGCCCGACGTGGAAGACAATGAGTGGTGGACGGTCGGCGAAGAAGTCGACGGAGAAGTGGTCTGGTACGACGCCGGCGAGACGGTCGAGCTTGACGCCGGCGACTACACGCTTGAATTCGCCGATGTCACGGGCTGGCTGCTTCCCGATCTGGACGGGTCGACCGTGACCGTCGAGGAAGGCGAGACCACACGCTACACGGCGGCGTACTCCATCAGGATGTACCACGTGGTCCTTGAAGCCTATCCCGAATACGCGGGCGCGGTGGAACCGACCTCCGGCCAAATCGCGCATGACGGCATGCCGGGTGATGAACTCGACTTCGATGTCATGCCCGAGGAAGCCTGGGAAATCCTCGACGTGGATGTCACGGAAGGCGGCGGCGACGACGCTGAAGTCAGCGAACGGCCCGGCGACGGCGCCTACACGCTGTCCGGCGTGACCGAGGACGCCACCGTGACGGCGGAGTTCACCGAGATCACGGGCGAACTCCTGGTCAATATCCTGCCTGCGGATGTCGTTGACGATGCCCGCTGGGTGGTCGCTGACCAAGAATACGAATCCGGCCAGACGGTCCCGCTGCAAATCGGCGACTACACCGTCGACTTCACCGAGGTCGAAGGCTGGGTGACGCCAGACTCTTTTGAGGTCACCATCGAAGAGGATGAGCTGACGGAAGAGGAGGCTGAGTACGGTCTCGGCTCGATTAGCGTCTGGATAGGTCCCCCGGGCGTGCGCGAAGACGCCGCGGGTCGGATGCTCGACGGACCCACCATGCGGGAAGAGTCCTACGGGCATGCCGAGACGATGGAGGACCTGCTGCTTGGTCAATACCGGCTGACGTTTGAGGATGTCAGCGGCCACATCGCGCCGGACGACCAGACCGTGGTCCTGGACCAAGACGACCACGATGTGACGGTGGACGGCGAGTACGAGGATGCGACGGACGGCCAGTTTGTCCTTCGGGTCACGTTGGAGTCGCTGGATCCGGGCCGGAACATTGCGGTCTACGAAAACGCGCGGTGGCGCGTGGACGGTGGCGACTGGCGTGAGAGCGGACATATCCTTGAACTGGATATGCCCGAGGACGGCGAGACCTACGACATCGAGTTCGAGGATGTCGATGGCTGGCTGACGCCCGAATCGAAGGAGTTGGGCGAGGACGACGTCACCGAAACCGAAACCACGGCGCTGACCGGTCAATATAGGCCGGAACCCATCGAGGAAGATCCGCCGACCCCGGTCCTGTCCGGCGAAGGCGTGGACGTCACGCTCGGTCCCGTTGTGGTGGACGAGTTCTACCTGGATGACGTCACCTACAGCTGGTTCCGCGCCGATGATCCCGATACCGAACTCGGTGACGAGGCCGAGCTTGAGCTGGAGAACGTCTCGTCTGGAGACTCCGGTACGTACCGCGTCGAGGTGTCTCATAACGAGAACGTGTTCGAGCCGGTCACGCGCAGCGTGGTCCTGCGAGTCCAGAACGTGTTTGTCCCGGATGTGACGGGCATGACGATCGAGGACGCCAAGGAAGAACTCGAGGACGAGGACCTTGACCTTCACATCGGCGACGTCACCTGGAACCTGCTCGAAGACGAGGCCGCGGGCCCCGATGGCGAGCACACCTGGGTAACCAGTCAATCGCCGAGCGAAGGCAGTTCGGTCGTACCGGGTTCGAGCGTGGACCTTAACGTCGACCGCGGTCCCGTGGTCACCCGGACGTACACCTTCACCGCCAGGGACGTGTTGGAGCAGCAACGCGCGGACGGCGAAGCGGACACGCTTCCGGTCGATCACGAGTTGTTCGCCGGCGCCGGCCTGCTGCGGACGGTTGACGAAGACACGTTCAGCTCCTGGATCGAAGGCGAACACGCCGGCTTGACGTCGGAATGGAACGCCTTGATGGATGAAGGTTACAAGATCGGTGAAATCGCCCTTCATGGCAGCGGCGGCGACTACATCGCTGGCTGGGGCGAGGACTACCGGGCGACCAACGAAACCGTCGAGGAAGATCCCTTCTACGACTTCTGGCTTGAGGCGAGTGCGCCGGAAGGCTGGACGTACGAGCTTGAAGGCGTGGCCGGCCCCCGCTTCATCGCGGAGGACGAGGACGGCGCCATCGGCTTGGTGGACCTCGAGGACATGGACGATGCCGATTGGGATGAACTCGAAGAGATGGAGTTCGCGGTGACCATCGCCTTTGAAGAAGGCGAGGAGTTCTGGGGCAATGAGATTGCCGAGGACGCCCCGAACGACATGGACGATGTCATCACCATGTGGCAAGAATCCGTCCTGATGCCGTTCAACAACAACGTTGGCGGTACCGACAACAACAACGACAACAACGACGAGCCCGAATGGCCCGTGTACGAGAGCAACCTCGGCGCGCGGACCAGTGGCGAACTCTCGGTCGAGTTCGTGCGCGAACGCATTGACGACGAACTCCAGGATCCGTTCGTGTCGGGCGAGTGGCGCATCCTTGAGGTCGACGACGACGACGAGTGGCGTGAACACGGCGAGAGCGTTCTGTTGCCCGCCGGGGACTACACGCTGACGTTCGCCGACGTCCCGGGTTCAATGGCGCCGAGTCAGACGACCGTCACGGTTGGCGGCGAGCCCAAGGTCCATACGGCGACCTACCACGAGCTGGATGACGACGAGGCTGCGTTGCGCGTCTACATCGAGCCGGAAGGCGCTGTGGAAGCAGGTGCGCAGTGGACCATTGACGACGTCGAAAACGAGGAAGAAGTCGACTGGTACACGAGCGGCCAGGTGATCCGCGTGGACGCCGATGATGAAGATCTCACGGTTACGTTCAGCGACATCGAAGCCGAGGGTTGGATAGCGCCGGATCCGTACGTTGTTGGCACACTCAGCGACGGCAGCACGTATACCGTCGACGAGGACAACGCGTACGACCCGATGATGTACGACCTCGGCACGGAAGTCCAACCCTTGAGCGGAGCTGGCACAGTGTCCGTGGAAGGCGGATATGACAATATCGCGCACTCGGGCACGACGGAAGAGGATACCCGGACGATCAACGTATCCTCGGCCGGTAACTGGACCTTCGAGAGCATCCGCGTTGTGGACGAGGACGAAGAAGACCATGGCGAGATCACCGAGATCACGGACGGCGCCGAGTATGAGGTGTCCGGCGTGACCACGGATGTGACGGTCATCGGAGAGTTCACGCCGCGTACGCACGATGTGACCGTGGTTCGGGTGCCTGAAGAGGGTGGTGATGTCGAAGGACCTGACAGGATCAACCACGACGGCACGTACGAGGCCAGCGAAACCTACGACGTGATTCCGGAAACCGGGTGGGAGTTCGTGAACGCCCAAGTCACGGAAGGCACGGGCCGCGTCGACGTGGATGTCGATGAGGAAGAGTTCACCCTCTTCGCTGTGCGGTCGGACGTCGAGGTTACGGTGACGTTCGAGGAAAGTGAGTACGACATCACATACACGGCCGTTCCGCCTGAAGGCGGCACGATCGGAAACGGCGACACTGTCCGTTATTCCGAGGAAGTCACGGTCAACGTGAGCGCGAACGAAGGCTGGCTGGTGAGCGACGTCTACGTCGAGCCGGAGAACGCCGCCGACCTCGATGACGAAGGCGACGGCGAGTACACACTCTACAACGTGCGCGAAGACGTCGAAGTCATCGCCGAGTTCGTGGAGATGTACAGCGTTACCTACGAGACCGCCGAAGGCCAGGGCGAGATCTCTGGACCGGCGTTCATCGGCCCGGACGGCACGGATGAAGACGAGATCGTCTTCGACGTGATGCCCGACGAGGGCTGGCAGATCGATGAAGTTGTGGTGACGCCAGAAGGCGAAGGCGTTGTCGAACTCATCGATGACGAGTGGACGCTGCACAGCGTGACGAGCGACGTCACCCTGAGCGCCTACTTCAGCGGCCTTGACGCGCAGCTGACCGTGAACATCGCACCGGAAGAGATCACGGATGTCGCCCGCTGGGTGCTCGACGGTGTCGAGTACGAAAGCGGCGAGACCCTGAGCCTCGATCCCGGTACGTACACGGTGACGTTCACCGAGGTGCCGTTCTGGTTCGAGCCCGATCCAGAGACGGTGGAGCTTGAGTACGGCGACGTGGTGGAGCTGAACGTCGAGTACGATCCGGACACGAACCTGATTCCGAACGTCGTGGGCAGGATGGAAGACGAAGCCCGCACGATGTTGCAGAACCAAGGCTTCGTGGACATCCAGGTGACCTACGTGGCCAGCGAAGAGCCGGAAGGCACGGTGCTGTCGCAGAACCCGGCCGGCGGTGAAGATGTGCCGGTGTTCCAGCGGGTCGAGCTGGAAGTGGCTGCGCACAGGCTGAGCTTCGCGCCTGCGGCCAACGTCTGGGTGATGCTGCTCGCGATGACGGCTGCGGTCGTGGCTGTCGCCGCCGTCCGGATGCGGAAACGCGCCGGTGACGTGAGCTAAGGCTCTCGTGTACACATCTAAGTAAACCAGACTCGGTCTGGTAAGAGCTAGGGAGACGCGCCCGGAGACGGGCGCGTCTCCTTTTTCGTTCCGCGCCGGGCGAAGCAAATCGCCGGACAGGGCGACGTGCGGCACGTTTACATCCCCCGGCCCTTTGGGCCACCCCCTTCAAAGGGGGAATTGATCCCCTCACCTGGGGGTAAACTGTGGCCCGCCCGGTGTGGCCGGTTTGGAAGGGTTGTTCCCCCTTCGAAGGGGGATCAAGGGGGATGTCGCTCCCCGGTCAGCGTCTGAACCGGGCGATTTGGGCGGGTGAACCTTTTGCGGTGTTTTGGGGGTCTAAGGTAAAGACGGCGGGCTGTGCGCCCGCGAACCCTACCAAAAGGAGAACCGAGCAATGCAGAAGAAGACGTTGTTAACGGTAATGCTGGCCGCCCTGGGCTTCGTGGGCCTTGCGTATGGCCAGGTGGAAGGTGAGGGTGGCGTCGGGGGGGAGACCGTGACCGGCGAAATCACCGCCGTGACCGTGTACCGGGGCGAGGCCCTGGTGACGCGGACCGTGCCCGTCGAAGGTCCGGCGGGCGAGCGCGAGGTGGTGGTAAGCGATCTTCCCGCCCGTTTGGAAGCGGGCAGCCTGTACGCCGAAGGCGGCGATGGCGTGGAGGTGCGCTCCGTGCGCTATCGCACGCGGCCCGTGCGGACGGACGTGCGGGACGAGGTGCGCGAGCTGGAAGAGCGCATGGAGGCCGTGCGCGTGGAGCTAGAGCGCGTCCAGCGGCATCAGGAGCTGGCGCGCGAGCAAAAGGCCTACCTGGACAAACTGGAGGCGTTCGTCGCGCCCACCGCCAGCGTGGAGCTGACCCAGGGCGTGCTGGACACCGCCACGCTCACCGAACTCAGCCGTTTTCTGTTCCAGCAGCGCCAAGAAGTTGCCGAGGCTGACCTGAATCTGAAGCGGGAAGCCGAGGAATTGCAAGAAGAAATGCGGCAATTGGAGCGGGAACGGGCGCTGATTACGGGCCGATCCGAGCGGACCGTGCGGGAAGCCGTAATGTTCGTGAACGTCGTCAGCCCCGAAGGCGGCGACGTGTGGTTGCGCTATCTCGTGAAGGGTGCGGAGTGGGCGCCATCGTATACCCTTCGCGCCGGCTCGGCACAAGAAGAGGTGATGGTGGAATATCACGCCTCGGTCAAGCAGATGAGCGGTGAGGACTGGGACGGCGTGGCGATGACGCTGTCCACCGCCAGCCCGTCCCTTGTGGCGCGCGCGCCCGTGCTGGAGCCGCTAGAAATCACCATGCGGGACGATCATGAGGGCCTGCGCCGCTTCGACGACGCGGATGCGCTAATGAAACAACTGCTGGACGAACGCGCCGACACGGCCCGGCTCCGGGCGCAACAGGCCCCCCTGGCCGAACCAGTCCTTCCCCCTGCCCCGCCACCGCCGCCAGCTGAGCGGGCCGAGGAGGAATGGGTGGGAGACCTCGATGGTGGGGTGGGCGGCATGATGATGCGCGGGGTGGCCCGTCCGCGAGACGATGCCGCGGCCATCGGACGCTCGGCGCGTGAGTTCGACGCCCGGTTGAACACCGTCGCGGGCAACCTGCAACTGCTCGACCTGTTTGGCGGTCCGCAAGACGAGGCGGGACGCCGCCCCACCCGGCCCGAGCAGGAGCTGACCGTCACGTACGAGTTGCCCGGCCGGACCAGCCTGCCCAGCCGCGACGAGCGGCATTTCGTGCAGATCGCGGCCATGCCGATGGAAGGCGCCTTCTACCGGCTGGCGATGCCCGTGCTGACGCACCACGTGTATGAAGAGGCCCGCGTGCGCAACGACAGCGGCCGGGTGCTCCTGGCCGGACCCATCGCGGCGTATCGCGCGGGCGAATTCGTCGGCCACGACCAGATGGAGACCGTGACGCGCGGGCAAAGCCTGACGGCGGGCCTGGGTATCGATTCGGCCTTCCGCACGGAACGCGAGCTGATCAAGAAGGACGACCGCATCCAAGGCGGCAACCGCGTGGCGGAATTTACCTACCGGCTGACGCTGGAGAACTTCGGCGAGGAAGACGGCGAGGTGCGCCTGCTCGACCGGCTGCCCTATACGGATAACGACGAGATCCGCGTCGAGCTGACGAATACGACCCACAGCCTGAGCGAGGCCGAGGACTATCAAGAGCAGCGGGAGAAAGGTCTGCTGCGGTGGGACGTGACCGTGCCCGGCCGGTCAATGGAAGACGAGGCCTTCACGGTGGAATACACCTTCACGGTGGAACACGACCGGCAGAAGACCGTGTCGGGGCTCGCCGATCTGTAAGCGGTAACAGGAACGGACCGCCGGGACGCCGCATCGCAGGGGGGAGAGCGCGGCGTACCGGCGGCCTGGTTCTGGTCCTACTCGGCCAGGTCCAGCGAAATCCCCTGCGGGACAAGGAGGTCCGCGAGGCAACTGCCCAGTTTTTGCTCGTAAGCGCGGTAGTATTCCAAGGCCTCATCCCGCCGCCCGGATTGGCTGTTGAGGTACATGTAACGGGAGTACAAGTGCCCGGCGCGCACGTAATCGCGTTGGGTTTCGGTGAGCTGTGCGAGGTAGGGGTCGGTTTCAGGGGGCGCAGCGGCGCGCAGGCGTTCGTAGAAATCCTCGCGATACGCGCCGATGAGAAAGCGCGCCTCGCCGGTCCGCGCCAGGCGGTGGGTCCTTGGGGCCAAGTATTCGATCAGCGGGTAGTTGTCCGTGTTCAGCGGATATTCGGAGAAGATGCCGCTCTCGCTAACGTTGCCGGCGTAATGCCGCAAGGCGAGCGCCTCATAGAAGGCGTCGTCCCGCTTCGGCTGACTGGCCAGCCGCCGTCCTTGCCGGACGATGACGTTTGGGTCCAGCGGCGCCGCTTCCTTGTGGCCCACCAGCGCGGCGATGGACCGCTCCGCGAACAAGTCCCCGCGCCACAGCGTCACTTGCGGGAACACCTCGTCCATGGTGCGGCCGATGATCGCGAGTTCACG
>PUNN01000012.1 GCA_003552605.1 Phycisphaeraceae bacterium | reverse complement strand
GGCGGTCGACGATCCGGTAGACCCAGCGGGGCCAGATGCGTCGGTGGGCGAGAATGCTCTGCTCGAAGTGCTTGGGGAAGCTGCGGCGGGCGCGGTCGCACATGGCGGGCAACTCATCGAGTTGGCGGGACCAGTAGTGCTTCTCGAGCAGCTCGATGACCTGCCGGCCGATGCGATCTTCGATCTCGGCGGCGACGTCGGGATTCAGTTGCTCGGCCCGCGACCGCACCCAGCCAGCGCGGGTCTCACTGTGGTACAGCCCGTGCCAGGCGGAGCGGGTGACCTGTGTCTGGTGCAGCCGTCGGGCGGTAAGCGGACCCTCAGCCAGGCGCCATCGCCCCTTCATCCGCACCTCGGCGGCCCAGATGGTGTCCTCGCCGTGGCCGGTGGTCTCATTGAAGCGGATGCCATCGAGTGCCTCGCGGCGGACCAGAACGGTCGAGGCGGGCACGGCCTGCTTGAGGATGATGTCGGCGATGGTGGGGTCATCGGCGATGCGGTCCCAGGTGCGGCGGCCCTCATCGTCCAGATCGCTGCGGAAGAAGAACAGGCCGGTGTGGCTGGCCGCGGCGTCGGGATGGGCCTCGAGCACGGCCACCTGGCGGGCGATTTTTTCGGGCATCCACAGATCATCGGCATCCAGGTAGGCGATGAGGCTGCCTCGGGCGCGCTCCAGGCCGATGTTGCGGGCCTCAGACACGTTGCAGGGCTCGACACGGACCAGTTCGACCACCCCGCCGCTGTCTGCGGCGTAGCGCTGGATGATATCGGGGCTGTCATCGCTGGAGTCATCCACGACCACCACCTGCCGGACGGGTTCGGTCTGGGCGAGGATGGACTCCAGGCACGGTCCGATGTAATCGCGGACGTTGTGCGAGGGGATGATGACGGAGACGTCGGCCATGACCAGTCCTCGATCCGGTGAGCGCTGCAGGCGGTGCGGGCAGGTCCGATATTTGCGCAACAGCGCTCCTGTCGGCCATGAGTCTCATCGACGCACCGAGGGCCCATGATAAGGGGGCAGGGGCATCAGCGGACGTCGGGCAGGGCGAGGTCTTGCGAAGTGAAGTTGAGGTGGGGGATCAGGATGTCGTCTTCCCAGTCGAAGCGCGCCTGCCAGAGAACGGCGGGGCGGGCGGCGGTACGTCGGATGATCGGCGGCATTCGGTCGCGGGGGGCGTTCATGGCCTCACACCAGGGAAACAGCACGTTGTTGGCGCGGGTGGCCAGGCGGCGCCAGGCTTCATCCTCGGCGTCGATACCGTTGTCAGCACGGCTGAGCGTGGTGTAGGCCCGCATGTACAGAAACGCCGTGCGCACGATCAGCCGCCGCGTGGTCTCATCGACCTGGTCGAATCGGGGAAAGCGCTTCAGAGAGACGCGGTCCAGGGCGGTGTAGACGCCAGTGATGGGTGTGTCCGGCCGGCGCTGGTACAGCCGCAGCCGCTCGATGAGGCCCTCGAGCAGTACCGTGTCGGCCTCGTGGATCGACAGCGGCGCCAGCGCGGCGGTCACCTGCCGGAAGATCCACGGGGAGGTTTCCGCGGCCACCATCGGCCCGAGGATGCGCAGCAGCTCGTGCTGGAGGTCCTCGGCCAGGATGGCGGGGTCGACGCGCACCTCATCACGGGCAGCTTCGACCATCAGGTTGGCCGTGCGGGCCGACCAGTAGCGGACGGCGGGGTTGGCATCCTCTGCGGCGGTCTCCAGCAGCGGCACGACCGCATCGGTGCGGAAATGAGAGGCCACGACCATGCTGTTGAGCCGCACCACCATGTGCTCGTGATCGAGGGCAGAAACCAGCAGCCCGCCCAGGATTCGTTCATAGACCCGTCGGAAGGCCGTGGAGAGGGTGGCCTCGAACACCGACACCAGCCGCGACCGGGCGGTGGCGACGGCGACCAGGCCGTCATCCTCACCCTCATCGTCGTAGGCCAGCATCTGGTTTACCCAGTGCTCGCAGAACTGGCGGACCTGCCGCTCCTCGGGCGAGCCGGGGGCGATGCGGTCGGCGCGGCGGAGGGCATCGGTGATCTGGGGCTGGGCCAGGGCCTCGACAGATACTGTCAGGAGCAGGCAGGCCGCCAGCATCACCGAGATCAAGCAACGGATGGGCATCGGTGGCGGTCTCCGGGAAGGGTAAGCGGAGGCTGGCAGTGACCGGGCTGCTGCCGAAGCCGCTGTCCGACGGACACTAACGGGCACGCCGTCGGGTGTCAATTCGGCCTCGCGGAGCCGGGGCAACGGCGTGTGCGGGAGCCCCGGGTCCGACCAGGAGCACCGCGAGCCATGCGAGGCTCTGCCAGCGACGGCTTCGACAACGCCGGCCGGGGGATATGGCCTCACCCTCCCGACGGGACCAGACTGGCCGAAGGGCCGGGGTGCGGAGGCCGTCCGGCTCCCCCGTGCCCCCGCCTCCCACCTGCCCCGGAATCGAAAAGTGCCCTATGCCCTCCTCCGTTGCGGCCATTCTCGTGGGCCTGGGTTTACCGGCTGTCATTGTCTGCTGGCGGCAGGGACGGGCCGTAGGCAGAGACCACGTGGTGGGGGCGGGTACGGCTCTGATGCAACCACTGACGTACACTCAATCTCCGGGTTCATGCACTCGCAGGCGGAAGTTTCGCAGGTGAAATTCGCCGTCGCGCATCCAGACGAAGATATTCGGAGCGAGCACATCCTCGACCACTTTGCCGGACACGGCAAGCAGCGCCCACTGCCGGCTGCGCACAGTGATGGAGTTGCTGACAAGCTCCTCATCATCAGCGCCGAGGAACTGCATGCCCACAAAGCCGACCGGGTCGCCCCCGGGCGAAGTGATCTTTGCTTCAAAGTAGAGCGTCAACCGCTGACCGGCCTCGAGTTCCATGCCATCAACCCGCTGCATGATGCCGCTGCGCCGTTGGACGGCCAGGTGCTGCGCGCCATCGTCGCCGACCACCAGTCGCACGTCCTCGGGCCGGGCCTGCCATCCTTCGATACCGTCGCGGAAGGATGGATTGCGAAGTTGCGGGGCAAAGACAGCCTCCTCAGCGAACGTAGCGCTCAGGGTGATGTCGCCTCGGCCCTTGGGCATCTGGACGCGGGTGGTCGGTGAGCGAGGTGCGTCGACCCATTCCACGTCGCCCGTCCAGACTTCGAAGACCCGGCCTTCCGGCACCGATGCGGCTATCTGCTGGAAGGACTCTTCAAGGACCTCACCGCTGCCTTCTCCATGCTCAACCGTCAAGGTGTAGGCCTCGGCGGGGCGATAGGCGGCTTCGATCCGCATCGGTTGATCTCCGATCGACCGGAGGTAGGTTTCCGCCGCATCGACATCCGCCACCCGGTCCACATCACCTGTCCAGCGATCGAAGACCTGGCCATCCGGCGCATCATCGGCGCGGATGGTCACCGCGCGCGATCCGGCGAGGTAGACGCCCGATCCGGAACCGTTGGCAACACTCACCTCTGTCACCACGCGACCTTCCGTTCCGGCCAGACCGAAGGGTTGAAGAAGCGTCCGGGTGCCCTCCGCGCCTTTGAGCACCACACGCACGTAATCGCCCAGGTTGGCCGACAGCGGAAGTGATTTGCCGCGGTGAATCTCGTGACCGTGACTGATCCAGACGACCTGATCATCCTCGCAGTCGACGATCAGCTCGATCGCATCCTCAGTCACAACGACCTGTTCCGGGATGAGTACCTGCGATGTGTCCCGGGACGGATTGTACACCGCATGGAAACGTCCCTGTTCGAAGGCGCGGCGGAAGTTCTTTTCATTCAGACCGCCCCGCGGCAGCAGGAACAGATTGAAGCTCCGGGCAAAGTGCTCCATCCGGTGGAAGTCATCGTTTGCCATGGCCCACACCGGCCGATCCGGCATGAGGCCGCTCAGCACCTCATCGTAAAGGGCGCGGTCTCCGGGATACCTGTCATTCTGGTTGTAGACCTCCATGCCCACAAGATGCGGAAACCGTTGATAGATGTCGATGTACCACTGCGCAGTGCGGTGGCGGTAGCGGCCGGGATGGAACATCACCGCCAGTCCGCCGCGCTTGCCAATCTCCTCCAGCGCTGCCGGAACAGAACGCTGATCCGCATCGCCGTAGTCATTGAAGTAGCTGCCGATATGATCGGGCCGCGAAATCTCGTTGCCCTCGATCGGCAACATCCCGGAAGCGGCCACGTCGATGCCGTGGTCCTCCCATGGCCAGGTGGAATGCGCCGGCTCGTGGGTATCATGATCGGTCAATGACAAGATGGTGTAATCAGCTTCCTCGTACATGTCGACCACTTCCCGCGGCGAGAATGCCCCATCGCTCTGGGTGGTGTGCGTGTGCAGGTTGGCCTTATGCAGTTCCAGCGCCTGCCAGTCGAGGTCGGCGTAGGGATTGACCTCGACGCGGGCTTGTCCGATGGCACAGCCCGGGATGAGCAGGCACGCGAAAGCCGACATCCAGAGTGTTCGATTCATCACGAGTACACCTTCCGAAAATCATTGTTCAACGGCGAACGGAAACAACTCATGATACGTCGCGGTCCGGAAACGGTCAAATGTGAAGTGTGCAGCGGCCTCCGTGGCGCACACGCAGTCAGTCACAACGTACGGGCAATCCGCCATCGACCCTGTCATCTTCTGCATCTGGTTACTCTTGATGCCTCTCACCTTTACCTCGGGAATCAACGGGAGGCGCAAACAATGCCGTTGGCAGGTTCTCCCAGTCTGATCCCGGTTCAGGCCAACCGTCGGCGGATTCCAGCCGGTAGATCGTCAGTTCAGAGTTGGGAAACATGTTCCGTCCTTCAAGCGACGGCGCATCACCGAGGAAAACGATACGCTCGAGATGGTCACAGCCCTTGAAGACTTCGCCTCCCCGTTCGCACCCTAATCGGCTGACACCGGCGGGGATGGTGATGTTTGTCAGATTGCCGCAATCGTAGAACGCCTGCTCGCGGATATGGCTGAGATTCTCAGGGAGCCTGATGTGTTCGAGATTGGTGCAGCCACGGAACGTTCGGCGGTGAATGGTCGTGACGCCATCGGGGATGGACATGCGGGTCAGGCCGACACAATCCTTGAAAGCGCGGCGATGAATGGTCGTAACGCCCTCCGGGATAATGATGCGGGTCAGGCTGCTGCAGCCGCGAAAGGCCGAATGCCCGATGTAGGTCACATCGTCCGGAATGGTGATGCCGGTCAGGTTCCGACAGAATCTGAACGCTTCATGAATGATGGTGGTGACGGTGTCGGGAATGGTGTAATCGCCGGATCGTGCAATCGGGTACCGTCGGATCGCTGTCTGATCCTTGTTGAACAGGACACCATCGATGCTGCTGAACGCCGCGTTGTCCTCGGCAACATGAATATTCAGAAGCCTGTGGCAGCGATTGAACGCCGGTCGCGCTATGCTTATAACACCGGCGGGGAGAAAAACGGTCGTGAGCTCTCTGCCGTCCCTGAAGGCTTCCCGCCCGATGTGGGTGACGGTGCCGGGGATGACGACTCTGGTGATATTCCGGTTGTCATGAAACGCCCGGCGGGCGATCCGGGTCACGGTCTTTCCGTTCAGTTCGTGCGGAATAATGATGTCACCACCCGGTCCCCGATAACCTGTGATGGTGGCCGTGCCGTCATCCGCGGAAGCATCGTAGGTGTAATGCCCGCTCGCACTCATGTTGGCGATCGTATCCTTGAGTGCCTTGCTGAGTTGCTTGCTGAGCGATGCGGCAGTCACATTGTCTCGGCCGATGCGGTTCTTCTTCTCGCGATATACCGCAGCCATGCGTGATGCCTCGATCATGCGCGAGTACAATGCGAAGCCACCCTCGGCGTTTTCTGACAAAGGTAGATGGCCGCCGTCAACGGTGGCGTCGAGGTACCACCTGCCATCCATCTTGACGACTTCGACATTATCGGAGAATGCCCTGTCGGCTTCAGCTTGGAACGCCATGGCGGCCAGCGTTTCCAACTCGGCGGCAATGGCCGGAGCATCCGGAAACGAATCGTCGAAGTGCGCCCATGCCTCTTCTCCCCACCGAGCCTTCGCGGCATTCTCGAAAGCGGTCAGCGCGCCTGCAAACTCGGCCATGTCGTGGACAAACTGCCTGTCCTGCTCGTCGCCGTGGATGCACGAGGCCGCCGTGGCGCCGTCGCCGTCCCGCATCGCCTTGACGAGGGACCTGATGGTCGCCTCCGGGCTGGACTGGTCGGTCTTTGCGGCGTGTCTGATGGAAGGGCCTGTCGGTTCCACATCAGTGGTTCCGGAGATGACAGTCAGATCGTCGATTGTGAAGCTCGTTGCTCGATCGTGAATGCCGAACCAGATTTCATTGAGTTCGACGGCGGAATCGTCCGTGATGATATGGACGTGACTGCCCAGGTCGCGGGGGCCGTGGACGCCGCTGATGTGCATCACGTCCTCACTGACCCGCTCAACCCGGAACGTGGCTACATTGCGATGCTCATCGAGCAACAGGGATGAACCCATGTTCGAGGTGCCGGGTGCGGCGTCGGTGGCGAGAAAGTGATTCCTGCCCGCATCAGTGTCCACGTTGAGCCGCGAGTTCATATCGCTCCCGGCTCCATCGGCCTGATTGTATCCCGAGAGGAAGTACCCCGTGGCATCGGCATCGTCATCGGCGCCCTGAAACAAGCCGTAGCGCAGCACACGGTTGCCATTGTGATCACCCCCGGTGGTGAAAGCGAACGTCATCTGGATAAAGTTGCCCGGCTCGGCCAGCGAGACTGCCTGCGGCAGTGCGGCGGTGATGTGGATCGAGCTTCTGCTTCCATCACCGCCCAGGTGCAATGCGTTATCGTTCAGCGTGCCGATACTGAGGGAGTGGCCACCGGTCGCGATGGCCGGCCCGTAGTCGAGTTCGGATTTCAGCACGCCGTTTTCCAGCACGGCATCGGCAAAATCATCGTACACGAGGGTGGATACATCAGCCGATGCGGACCGAAGGCCGAGCACCAGCAGGACCGAAGCAGTAGACACCCATGACATCGGATTCGAGGTGTTCATCATCTGTCCTCGTGGTCTTGCCGGTAGTTTCTGGAATGATCTTTCCCGCGAACGCCGTCGGGCGATTCGATCAGCCCGTGGTGACTTGCCGGTGGGAAACGCATCCCGCGGCATCGTCAGGGTTCGAGCACGGCATCGGTGGGCCGTACCACCACGACGCGCTGAGACTTCGCGGTACCGTCCGGTTCCACCCAGGTCAGGTCGACAGGGCCGCGGCGGCGGCAGCCGATCACGGCCGGGACGCCCGGGCGCAGCACGTGCACGCCCTTCACACGGTCGCCCACCGAAACGGTGACCGTGCGCGGGCCGGTCGCCCCCTCGGGCAGCGACAGCGTCAGCCACAGGCCGTCACCCTCGACCATGCGCCCATGCACCAGCCAGATGCGGTGTTCGGGGTCCACGGTCAGCAGATCCTGCGCACGGTTGCCGGTCAGGTCGGCCATCAGGCCGGCCGTCTGCCCGCGGGTCAGGTTACCGGCCGCTTCGAGGCTGCTGTCAACCAGAAGCAGGTCCAACGACAGACCGAACACGGCGAATCCGCGGTTGAAGAACACCAGAGGGTTGGCTCCGGGCAGCATGAGTGCCACACCGGGGCGGCCATCGGCGTTGATGTCGGCCGGGGTCACGGCGGCGATGCGTTCGCCCCCGACGTTGGCGTGGCGCCACAGTTCCCCGGTGATCTGCGTCGCGTCGACCCAGCCAGGTTCATCTTCCTGGCGAAGCAGGGCGATGCCATCGTCGCCGGCAAACAGCAGGTCCAGCCGGCCGTCGAGGTCGTAGTCGGCCGCGAGCACTGCGCTCGGGTTCTCGACCAGCGGCATGGGCACAGCCACGGGCTCATCGAAGGTGCCGGGCTCGCGCCCGCCCTTATAGAGCACCAGCCCCCGCGTGAAAGCCTGCACCACGTCCCAGCGGCCGTTGCCGTCGAGGTCGGCCGCCAGGCAGACGCCCCCGCTGCCCAGATCGGCTTCCGAAGCGGGCAGCGAACGGACGGCAAAGCCCTCACCCTCGGGCACGATCAGCGATGGTGGCCCATCTGCCCGGCCCATGAGCAGGCCGCCTGGGCCGTCGCCGCCGACATCCACCGCGGCCAGTGAGCGGCAATCCGGCAGGTGAACGCCGACAGGTCGCATGTCGAAGGTGCCATCGTCACCCTGGACAGCCAGAAGCACATCGGCACCGTCCCAGGAAGCAATGTCCAAACGGCCGTTCCCAGTGAAATCCCCCACGGCGGCATGTCGCGAGGCGGTCCTCAATCCGGCCTGATCGGTGATATCAACTGGCGGCTGGCCGTCG
>PUNN01000364.1 GCA_003552605.1 Phycisphaeraceae bacterium | reverse complement strand
GCATCAGCCGATGAAGCTTATCGGCCCCTTGGTGGTGGTCGCCGTCGCCGCAGTACAGGCGGCGGTCGTGATGTTCACCTTCGGCGCCGCCGCGATCGCCTTTGCCGTTGCCGCGGTGACCCTGGTCGTGGGTGGGGCGCTGCTTCTTGCCCACCGCCGGCGCCAACGGGCGTGGGAGGAGGATCAGCAGCAGCGGATCGAGCAGGCCGCCGCAGGCCGCGTCCGCACCCGCGAGAGCCTCATCCTCGCGCTCGCCCGCCTCGCCGAGTCGCGGGACGATGACACGGGGGAGCACGTCGACCGCATCGTGGACTATGTGGACATCCTTGCCGGGGAGATGAAGCGCCGTGGTCAACTGCCGCCGCAGGTACGGCCCGTCCATCTCCGTCTCGCCGCGGCCCTGCACGATGTCGGCAAGCTCGCCATCCCGGATGAGATTCTGCTTAAACCCGGCATGCTCAGCGACCCACAGCGTGTGACGATGCAGCAGCACACGCTCATCGGCGACCGGCTGCTCAAACAGCTCGATTTCGATATCGAGGATGAGCTTCTGATCACCACCATGCGCCAGCTTGTCCGCTCCCACCACGAGCGGTGGGATGGAGGCGGATACCCTGATGGCCTGTCCGGACGCCGCATTCCCCTTCCGGCACGGATCATGGCGGTGGCCGATGTTTACGATGCGCTGACCAGTCGCCGCGTGTACAAGCTTGCGATGACCCATGACCAGGCCTGCCGCATCATCACCGAATCCGCCGGTACGCAGTTTGACCCGCTCGTGGTCGAGGCATTCAAGACCCGGCACGAAGCGTTCGCTCGCATCTCGCAGACCCAGCCGAGCATTCAGAACCAGCCGGCGTGAACGGCGAAACTCGCGGGCCCGATCAGCAACCCGAGCGCAACAAACCATCCCGTGCGGAGGCGGTAAGCTCGACCTTTCGCACTCGCCAGTCCCGGCCTTCAAAGAAGTTGCGGGCCTGCGAGGCCGAAGCCGCCCGGACAGTCAGCGGGCGAATCGCCACAATTGCGCGGCCACATCGTGACGAGGTAGTCCTGCTCCTGTTCGAACTCGATCCTGGCCATTTCCGGCCTCCCGGCCGCCGCGGATCATTGAGAAGCGGCACCAAGTCAAATCAACGATTCCCGAGTGCAGGATGCAAGCCGCCTGAGACCCGATGGGCACTCCCACAGCCCCACATGGCCGGCTGTGCCCTCTGGCGCGGCATCGCGGCTGCGTGCCCTGACAGAGGCCCAAATTAGGTCTAAAATAATCCCAAATACACCGGATACGAGGTGCCCCATGGGATCAACCGCCCCTGCTTCGCTCCACCCCCATCATGACGAGTTGGTCACGCCCGAAGGCGCGTGGCGATACACCAACGCGCTCGCGGATTCCTCCAGCCCCTACCTGCTCCAGCATGCCCACAATCCCGTGGATTGGAAGGAATGGGGGCCGGCAGCGCTCGAAGAAGCCCGCCGCCGGGATGTGCCCATCTTTCTCAGCGTGGGCTACTCCACCTGTTACTGGTGCCACGTCATGGAGCGGCTGGTGTTTGAGAACCCGAAAATCGCCGAGCAACTCAATCAACGGTTCGTCTGCATCAAGGTCGACCGGGAACAGCGGCCTGACCTCGATGAAATCTACATGGCCTCGGTACAGGTGTATGCCCAACTGACCAGCGGCCGCGCTCACGGCGGCTGGCCGATGAGTGTCTTCCTGACCCCGCCGGGTGCCGAAGGTCCGGATGACGCCGGCCTCAAACCCTTCTTCGCCGGCACCTACTTCCCGCCCGAGCCGACCCACGGGATGCCATCCTTCCCGGATGTGATCGAACAACTCTCCACACTCTGGCAGGACAAGCGTGAGCAGGTGATCAGGCAGGCCAATACGCTTGGCGGGTACGTGCAGCAGTTTCTCGCCCCCCACCCACCGCAAAGCGCCCCGGAAGCGTCCGCATCGGACGGTGGAGACGCAGCGCAAGCCGCGATGCCCGCCGAGGGCGTTCCCGGCACCGAACCAATCCGCGATGCGGCCAACGCGTTGATGCGGATCTTCGACCCCGAGCACGGTGGGTTCGGCCATGCTCCCAAGTTCCCTCAGCCCACCACGCTCGATTTCCTCATCGCCGTGCAGCGCTCCAACCACGATGCTGAACTCTGGAAGGCCATCGCATGGACGCTCGAGCGCATGGGCCGCGGCGGGATGTACGACCAAGTTGGGGGTGGCTTCCATCGATACAGCGTCGATGCGAGGTGGCTCGTGCCTCACTTCGAGAAGATGCTGTACGACAATGCCCAACTCATCGAGACCTGCCTGCGGGCTCAGGGGATCCAGCCGGACCACGATGACCCTGCGCTCTACAGCCGTATCGCCGCCGAGACTTGCGATTACATCCTGCGCGAGATGACCCACCCGGAAGGCGGCTTCTACTCGGCACAGGATGCCGAGGTGGATGCCCGCGAAGGCGTAAGCTATTTATGGCAGGCCGAGCAGGTAAGAGAGGCTATCGGTGATCCCGAACTCGCGGAATTGGCGATCACCACGTACGGCCTCGACCGGGGACCGAACTTCCAGGATCCCCATGCGCCTGATGCGCAACCGGCGAACGTGCTATTTCTGCCCAAGCGGCTTGATGTGCTTGCCGCCGAGCGCGGGATGGGGCTCGATGACTTGCTCGATAAGCGTCGCGAAATCAACCGCCGGTTGCTCTCCGCCCGCAATCAGCGGCCGCAGCCGGCGACGGATGACAAGATTCTCACCGGCTGGAACGGGCTGATGATCGCCGCGATGAGCCGCGCCGCGTTGGACCTTGGCCGCCACGACTGCCTCGCCGCGGCGGAGAACGCTGCGCGGCTGATCCTGGAACGGATGCGCGAGGGTGACGGGGCGGACACGGAACTGCTTCGTGTCTACAGGCAGGGCAAGGCCGAGGTGCCCGGCTTTCTCGAGGACTACGCGGGGCTGATCCGCGGGTTGATCGGTCTGCACCGCGCAACCGGAGAATCATCATGGCTCGAAGAAGCTGCCGCCGTAGCCGAGGCTGCGGAGCGGCGGTTCAGTGCCGCGGAGGCGCCCTGCCGGGGCGGCTGGTTCGACACCCGCGCCGATCAGCAGGACCTGCTCGTCCGTGGCCGCGGCACCCACGATGGGGCCGTACCCACCGGCAACAGCGTGATGGTGCATAACATGCTGGACCTCTATGAGTTGACCGGACAACACCGTTACCGCGAGCGCGCGGAGGCAGCGCTGCGCTCGTTCAGCTCGATTCTCACCGGTCAGGGCGCGGCGATGCTGCACATGTTGCACGCCCTGCTTCGGTTGCATTCACTGCCCGATAACCACACCGGACAGGCTGCGCCCGCCGATGCCGCCGGTACCGCCACAAGTGAGGCGCGGCTTGAAATCGAGCCGGGCTTGCTGACCTTCGATGAAAGCGGGCAGACAGCACAGTGCGACATGACCGTTCATATCCCGGAAGGCTATCACCTGCACGCTGAGCCGGCCGAGCATGCCGACTCACCGCAAGCCCTGCACATTGAGTTCGCGGAACAGACACCGTGGCAACTGACCGTGGCGTGGCCCGAGCCGCAACGGCTGCCGCTCGCGGCCACGGGTGAGACGGTATCGGCTTATCAGGGCAGCATTCGACTCCACCTGCACCTGGACCTGCAACGGGCCGGAGATGGCGACACCCCGCCGCCGAAGACGCTGCGCCTCCATTGGCAACTCTGCACGGAAAGGGCCTGCCTCGCACCATCTTCACAAACGGTGACCCTTTCACATTGAAAGAGCCCCCGCCTCAGCGGGATCGCGCGGCGGGGCCAGTGCAGCGAGGCGGCAATGATGCCGCACCGGACTGTGGGCTGCGGGCTTTGGGCTCCGGACAGGGGCCATCCCGGACACATGCACAACAACCGTGCGTGCCCGGGGGCGCGAGTGATCGCCCCCGGCGATGGATCGGATGTGGCAGGTTGAACGCATGTCGCCGAGGCCGACTGAGATATGGGTTTGCCCTGGCAGATGCGCAGGGCGAACGCATGTAGCTTAGGTGGCATGATCAGCAGCCGTCTTCGGCTGATGGCCATGCGGCGAACCCCTTGCACGGGCGCCATGGCCATCGGCTGCGGACAGCCGCTGGCCATGGCGCCCAGTCTGGCAGCTATATGCATTTGGCCTGGCAGTTGGGGCTCGCGGCGTCGACAGGCGGCTGCATTTGCTAGAATCGCCCATCTGTTGACCATGGGCCGCTTTGGCATGGCCGGGGCCAGAGGAACCTGTGGCAGAACGTGGAGGTTTCATCGCAACGCATGATCGACACGCATTGCCATCTGACTTACAAGGGGCTGCACGAGCGCGTGGATGCTGTGGTCGCCGCCGCCCACGCCGCGGGCGTCGACCGCATGATCACCGTCGGTACCACCCCGGCCGATACCGAACGGGCGGTGGCCGTGGCACAGCAGCACGATGGGGTGTTTGCCACGCTCGGGCTGCATCCGCACCACGCCATGGAGGTGAGTGACCGGGCGGCGTTGATTTCGGCCTTCCGGCGCCTTGTCGCCGACTGTTCGATCGTGGCCCTCGGGGAGATGGGGCTCGATCGGCATTATGATGATCCACCGCAAAGCGAGCAGCAGCGGGCGCTCGAGTGGCAGCTCGAGCTGGCCGCGAATTACCCCGACCTGCCCATCATCATCCACAACCGCGAGGCCACCGAGCAAACGCTCGAAGTGCTCGGCCGCAGCGGCCTGCCTCCTGAACGATTCGTCTTTCACTGTTTCACTGGGTCCAACGGCGAACTCGATGCGGTGCTCGATTTCGGCGCGATGGTAAGTTTCACCGGTGTGGTCACTTTCAGTGGCGCCCGCGAACTCGCCGAGGCGACCGCCCGGGTCCCGCTTGACCGTGTGATGGTCGAAACCGATGCGCCCTATCTGACCCCCGAACCTTACCGCAAGGTGCGGCCGAATGAGCCGCAGTACGTGCGAGAAGTAGCCCGCACGATGGCCGCTGTGCGCGGGATGGATGAAGCCGCTTTCATTGAAACGGTGGACGCCAATGCGGTCCGGTTCTTCGGCCTGCCTCCGGGCACACAAGCGTAAACGCACCGGCGGTGATTCCGCAGGTCAAGATCGTGGAAGCCGCCCCTCTTGCCGCGTGGCCACACCCTCGGCAATACAACGGAGTGGATGCAGCGGGCGCCGCTCGCCCGCTCTGATCTGATCACACGGCGCGACAAGCTTCAGGTAGCGGTGTGATGGCCCCTCAGGCGGCGAGAGCTGTTCCGGGTGAGCTTTCCGGGGGTTCGAGACCGGCGCTGCGAAGGTAATCGAGCAGTCGCTGCTCATCCTCGCTGCTCGCGAACTGATCGAAGATCACCCCCATGCGCACCGGGCCGACTGCATCATCTTCATCGTGCTGCCGCACGACCAGCACGCTGGCCTCAAAACTGCTGGAGAAACGGCCGGGCAGTTGGACGCGCACGGCCAGTTCCGTGCCGCGGTCGAGCCCCTCATCGAGTTCCAGACGCATCCCCGTCCGACTGATGTCGTAAACGTGCCCCGAGAAGGTGAAGCGCCGGTCGCCCGGCCGGCGGGCTCGGACATGGGTGTAAGGCGCGGTCAGGCCAAGGCGGGGGTGTCGGCGATGGTTGATCGGGTCGAACATCAGGGGCATGACGGGACCTCCCTTTTGGTGGGGATACAGAATCGACTGATTCAAGTATCGGCCCGGGACCAGCGCAACCATGAACCCGTTTCCGCACCCAGGCAGCCGGCAGGGCAAACGCGTGTAGCTGCGAAACAGGGTGGCATGGTCAGCGGCTGCCCCGGAACGCAGGCGATGGCCATGACGGCCCGTGACCGAAGGGTCGCCGCATGGCCATCAGCCGAAGACGGCTGCTGACCATGCCATCCAAGCTACATGCGTTGCCTTGGGGCACCCGGGCGGGCGCTTGACTGCCCGGCACGGCTCGTTCTGCAGGCGATCGCCAGGACTCGGGCCCGAAGGCTCAGAGGACACCGGCGTTTCGCAGCAGCAGGATGGTCAGCATCGTCAACACCGAAACGCCAAGGACAAACACGGGCAGACAGCCGAGGCCGGCAAGCCCGCCAGTCAGCGTGGGTGGGCCCTCGGCCTCTTCCAGAACCTTGACCGCCCTGTCCACATCTCCAGGGCGCACGTAGATGTGCCAACCGGCGGTGCCGCTGTCGGTCTGCTGCGGGGTGGCCTCCTGCAACGTGGCTTCGATCTCGGCCGCCTCGAGACAATGAACGTGATGCAACGCATCGGCCCGGTCGTAAAACTCCCCGACGATCTCGAGATGGCTCAGCTCGGGTTCGGGCATGGGCAGCAATCTGCAATGGCGGGCGCAATGGTCACGTTACTTTCGGCTTCCCCGCGGATATCCGAGGCCCGGACAAGCTCATACCTCGATCAGCATCCGCAACGGGGACTCGATGATCTCCTTGAGTCGACGCAGGAACGTCACGGCCTCGCGACCATCCACGATGCGATGGTCGTAGCTGAGCGCCACGTACATCATCGGCCGGATGACCACCTGCCCATCCCGCGCCACCGGCCGCTCCTGAATCGTATGCAGCCCGAGGATGCCGCTCTGCGGTGGATTGAGGATGGGGGTGGACAGCAGCGATCCGTACACGCCGCCGTTGCTGATGGTGAATGTGCCGCCCTGAAGTTCCTTGAGTTCCAGCGTGTTCTTGCCGGCACGCTCGGCGAAGTCGGCGATGGTCTTCTCGATCTCGGCCATGCTCAACTGCTCGGCATGGCGAATCACGGGGACGACCAGTCCTTTTCCGCCGCCGATGGCCACGCCGATGTCGTAGCGATGGAAATAGACGATCGACTGATCGTGTATCTGAGCGTTGACTCCGGGAAACTCCTTGAGCGCCTCGATGCTGGCCTTCACGAAAAACGACATGAACCCGAGCTTGATGCCGTACCGCTGCTGGAACGGCTCCTGGTACTGCTTTCGCAGGGCCATGACCTCGGACATGTCGATCTCGTTGAAGGTGGTCAGCATCGCCGCCGTCTGCTGCGCCTGCACGAGGCGCTCGGCGATGCGCCGCCGCATTGGGCTCATGGGCACCACCTCCACGTCCGGATCGTCGGCGGGAATGCCCTGCACCGCGCCAGTCGGCTTCGGCGCCGCGGCTGGCTTCACCGGTGGCGGCAGCGACGGCGCCTCGGCGGTCGAGGCCGCGGCCTTGTCGGCGGTATCGCTATCTTCATCTTCTGATTCCGGATGGGTTTCCCCCCCGAGGGGGCCGGCGGTGGCGGCGGGCGAGGCGGCTTCCCCTTGCTCCCCCGCCCCGGCCTGCTGGGACTCGGTGGACTCTGCCTCGGTGGTACGGTCGGAGTGGACCTCTTCATCGGTGTCGGCTTCCCCCTCGGCAACCTGCTGGCCTGTCTGACCTTCCCCGGCCGCGGTCGCCGCATCGCCATCGGTCTCGATGTAGCCAATGGTCTGACCGACCTCGGCTTCTTCGCCGGCCTTTGTCAGAATCTCGCCGAGTTGGCCGGCCTCCGGGGCAGGCAACTCGGTGGTGACCTTGTCGGTTTCGATCTCGACGATGGGCTCATCCCGCGTGACGGTGTCACCCGGCTGCTTCAACCACCGGCTGATCTGAACCTGCGTGATGGATTCGCCGACGTCGGGGATCTTCAGTTCGATGCTCATGGGTCGGTGGGTCCATTCCGCTGCGCCGGCGCTGCCGGCGAGGGGGTCATTCAAGCGGCCCGAAGGCCTTTTCAATCACCTGTTGCTGTTCGAGCTTGTGCGCGCCGGGTGAGCCCGTGGCCGGGCTGGCCGATTCCGGTCTTGTGATCGGCTCAAACGGGCCGAACTGGCGAAGCCGCAGGTCGAACCGGCTTCGCACATAGCGCCATGCCCCCATGTTCTCCGGCTCCTCCTGTACCCATCGTATCGTCACACCGCCTTCGGTGTAGGGCCCAATCGCCTGCTTCAACTGCGACCAGGCGAGCGGATAGAGCTGCTCGAGCCGGATGATAGCCACATCATCGCGCCCGTGTTCGCGGCGGTATTGTTCGAGTTCAAAATAGATCTTACCCGTACACAACTGCACGCAGCGCACTTTTGAAGGATCAGCACCGTGGTCATCCTCGAGAACGCGGCGGAACCTGCCTTCACATGCCTCGAGCGGGCTGGTCGCAGCGCTGCTGCGAAGCAGGCTCTTGGGCGTCAACACGAACAGTGGCTTGCGCCACTGCCGAAGCGCCTGCCGACGAAGCAGGTGGAAGAACTGGGCCGGCATCGTGGGGTAGGCCACTTGGATGTTGTGCT
>PUNN01000256.1 GCA_003552605.1 Phycisphaeraceae bacterium | reverse complement strand
CGGCCGCGGCGATTCCGGGGCTTCTTCAGGAGGTGATGACGACCGCGTTGATTCAGGTTCGTTCAGCATGCCCCCAGCATGCCGAAAAGCGAGGCCGAAGGGAAGGTGTGGTTCGTGGAACGGTTACGGTTGCTGTGACAGGAGCTTGATGCACTCGCCGTTTTTCTTTGTCAACCCCCCCCCCTTCCCTCGACAGCTCATCGACAGTTCATCGACAGTTCCCTTCCGTTTGCCGACAGCCTGCCGACAGGCCGCGACAGGTTTTCCACAACCCGGATCCGGAGGACAAGGCGGCGGGGAGGACGGAGTATTTTTCTCTTTTACAGAAAGAAGGGTACACATGCGGATTCATCCGCGTCGAAAGCCTTGAAGACAATCAGGCAGTTGTACTCGCCAATATCAATGCCACCTTGGATACGCTTTATTCTTATGACAATATGACCGTTAGTACCGGTGGCCGTGGCCTGCTTGTTCGTCCTCGTACAATTGACTACGGCCCAAATTCGCAGCTGAACACGCATTTGCATGTGCGTGCCGTCCGGCGCATACGGATTACATGTGACGCAGATACGGGAGACGTTGTCATGAACGTTCATGAGCCGGATGGCAGCGATCGAACACAGCACGAAATCCTTCACGGTGCTATATCAGAAATCGACCTCGATGTCGCTTCAGACTCTGAAGGAACCAACAGGGCAACCCTTCGTGTGATTGGCCATGTTTCTTTTGGCAGTAACGTCGAACGTAGGCAGGAGCGCGAACAAACCACAACCGTTGACGGGACTTTGTCGCACGGGCCTGCAGCGTTAAGCGTCGGTATGTCTGCGCGTCATATGACGGGCAACACCTTGATTTACCGATCCGGCCAAACGCTCCGCCCGCGCGTCAGTATCGACCTCATTTGCGCATGCGACAATCGGGAGTGACGTGAAATGGGACACTGGGTAAAGCGCACAGCGCGTGCGTACTGGGACATTCCTTCGACGTTGTCGAGGCCCAATGCGTGGCGGAAATGTCCCAGCGGAATATTGCGGCCAATGTTTGTTAACCTTTGGTACTTATTGGCCTTGTTTGTGTTTTGTGTCTGCAGCAGTGATGCTGCCTACACTTGTGCGAGGGAGCGTGGAGGTGAACTGGGAACGGGAGATGCTGATCTGAACCAAAACGCTTGGGGCGTCCAATTCCGGCTGGAGCAATACATCAACGAAGGCGATTTGACTGAGCGATTTGGGGACGATCCCAATGATGTCCCGCCCATGGCAACCGCTCCGTTTTCCGCAAGACAAGCCACCTTGTACCAAAACAAGTGGGCTGAATTTTACAGCACCACTGTTGAAAAACGCAACTCGCTCGACATGGAGCTACGTCTGGTGCCTCCCGGCACATACAGGCGAGGTGGTGAACAGTCTTCCGAGCGGGTGCATCAGAGGTGGGGAGGGCGCAAGGAGTGGTATGAGCGGGAGCATCCCGTTCATCGCGTAAAACTAACACGCGGGTTCTTCATGGCGACAACACCGGTTACGCAACAACAGTGGAAAAAGCTTATGGGAACCACTGTGAAGGAGCAACGAGACAAAGAAAATCGCAGCATGTGGTTGGCTGGACAGGGGGAGGATCATCCAATGTACTACGTCTCGTGGAACGAAGCTGTTAAGTTCTGCGAGAAGCTTACCGAACGCGAACGTAGACTAGGGAATATTAAGCAGCACCAGCGGTATCGCTTACCTACCGAGGCAGAGTGGGAGTATGCGACACGAGCGGGCACTGATTCCGCATTTCATGCGGGAGATGAAGAAGAGTCCTTGGAGCGCGTTGGATGGTACTTAGGCAACAGTGAAAGGAGCACCAGGCCAGTAGGGAGACTCGCCGGGAATGCGTGGGGATTACGTGATCTTCATGGCAATGTCAATGATTGGTGCCTCGATTGGTATGGCGAGTACAGCCAAGACCCAGCCGTGGACCCGGAGGGCCCAGGAGAAGGAGCGATGCGAGTTGTGCGCGGTGGTTCGTTTATTGGTATTGCGGGCTACTGCAGATCTGCGTTTCGGAACAGAGCGCATCCAGATCGACGCTTCAATGGTGTAGGATTCCGGGTTGTTCTGGAGGTGTATTTCAGCCCAGGGAGCAGGCGGGAGAAGGGAGGCAGGAACGACTGCCACTGAGCGCGCATAGCTGGGTGCGGTAGGCACCGGCCTTGCGGCCCGCCGCTTTGGACCAATGGTCGACCGCTGGATCCCCGAAGCCCGAATCCTGCCCCCGCATCCGAACGTACGCTTCAGCGTCATCACCCGAGGTAGGAGCCGAATGCGGCACTACCGCACTGGGCTCCTACCTCGGGTGATGGCGAGAGGCCGGAGGCGGACAGAACCGCCGCGATCTGCCATCTACAAGGGGCAGGGCAGTCGAAACCGGATGGATTCGCGCGAAGCCGCGAAGCCGCGAAGGAAGAGGGTGTGGTGGGAGGCAATGCGGTGGTGAAGTTGGGGATGGGGCGTTCATGCGAGGCATTGGGCGAATCGTCAACGGCCATCAGCATTTCGCGACTTCGCGGCATCGCGTGAGGACCACCGGTCGGGCAGACGCCGAGCGCAACGGGCTGTGATTCCACCTCTGCGAAACTCTGCGATCCTCTGTGGTTGAAAATTGGCTCGCCTGTGCGGGGCCGCCGCGGCGTCAAGAAGGATGGTTTACCGCAGAGGATGCGGAGGGCGCTGAGGCGGGGAAGAGGGGATGAGGGCACAGAAGGCTCGTTGGGCCATGACAATGAAGGGGGAAAGGGGACATTCTTATTTCCCGCCGCCTTCATCTCATGGCGCCCCCTTCCACCGTCTGCCGCCGGGGCGCAGGACCATCTGAAAATGGTTGGGCATCAGGCAGAAACCCGGCACCTGCATGGGTAGCCGATGGCACGCGGCGGCGATGAGGTCGAGGGGTGAGGAAGGCCTGGTCGTCGCCGTCTCCTCGTGGCAGCCGACGGCCCGGGCGTAGCCACGGTTGATGATGGGTGACACAGGCCACCGACCAAGCCGAAGCGTGGGCGGTACGCAGCATGGTGGTGATGAAAAGTGGCGAAAGCAGGGGGCACAAATAAGAATGTCCCCTTTCTGACGCCGGTGGGTGGCGGTGGCGGGGTTGTGGTCAGGCCTGGAAGCTCGAGCCGCAGCCGCAGGTGCTGGTGGCGTTGGGGTTGCTGAACACAAAGCCGCGACCCATCACCTCATCCTTGAAGTCGATCGTCGTGCCATTGAGGTAAAGGTAGCTCTTGGGGTCGCAGACGACCTTGATTCCGTGCTGCTCGAACAGTTCATCGGTGTCGCGGCTCTGCTCGGTCAGGTCGAGCACGTAGCTGAAGCCAGAGCAGCCACCGCCCTTGACGCCGACGCGCAGCCGGATCTTCTCACCGTCGAGGTTCTGCTGCTCGATGATCTGCTGAATCTCACGTGCGGCTACAGGGGTCAGTTCGATTGCCATACTTATCGGTCTCCAATGACGCCGCGCCGGGCTCGCGGGCGCGGCGGGTTTCTCGGGGGGCCTGGGGGGCTCGGCGGTCACAGCTCCATATTGCTGCTTACCGTACCATTATTGTCCTATCGGATCGATCTGGCCACTCATGGGGAACCCGATGGCATCTCGGTGACCCGCTCCCGCCGGGCCCGGCATCCGCCGCGCCCTAATTCGGCTGCCCGCGAAGTTCACCGTTGGCGGGGGCATCGTGGCTGAGAGGCTCATCGTCGAGCCGGCCTGCCACGCCCCGGCTGAACGGCCCGCAACCAGAGCCGTTGCCCCCGCTTGCGAGGCCGATCGGATCGCGGTCGTTAACGATGTCGGCGAGGGTGGTCCGCCGCAGCAGCTCACAGATCTGCGTATGCAACCGGCGCATGGCACTGGTGATAGGACACACATGCTCGCGGCCGCAGCCGGGCCCGCCCTCGGCGCTGAGCGCACAATCGACGGCCTTTACCGTCCCCTCGATGGTGATGACCACATCGAGGAGGGTGATGACCTCGGCATCGGCCACCAACCGGTAGCCCCCCGCCGCGCCCCGCGCCGACTGCACGAGGCCGCCCTGGCACAACTGCTTGAGGATGTTCATGAGCAGCGCCCTTGGCAGGCCGTAAGCCTCGGCGATCTCCCGGGCACTGGCCGAGTGCTCCGGCCCGATGCGGTGGAGGTGTGCCATGGCCACGAGGGCGTAGTCAGTCTTGCGGGTGAGGTTGAGCATGTTCGGTGCCTCCGAACCCAGCTCGCCGTCCCGGCCGGGGAGCAGACGGGACGATGAGGGACAAAAAAGAGGGCAATAGTATCTTTATAGTAGTAATTCCTGATTTGGTGGTCAAATTCGGTGAACTTCAGGTCGGGGAAATGGCACCCCAGCCACGAGCACCTGAAACCATGCGCCAAAGCGAAATGCGTCCGGCCCCCTCCGGGTCTAGCCTGCATATCCATTTGCTGGCCCGGATGGTCATCGCCTCACTTCGCCGGCATCGACAAACACCGCATCGTCATACCGCAACATCACAAGCCCATCGCGCCAAGTCTTGTGCCCGGCGGTGCAGTGGCCGGTGGTCACCTCTTCGAGCAGCCAGTGCGTGAAGCGGGCTCCAGCGACATGAGACAGCGGATAGCCGCCGCCGAACCGGGGATTGATTTCGATGATCGCACACCGGCCGGTATCTGGATCGTGGAACAGTTGAATGTTGATGGCCCCGCGGGCATCGGGCAGATGGGCGCAGGCGGTGAAGCCGAGTTGCTCGATGGTTTCCAAGCGGACGGTCTGGCCCTTGCTCACCTCCCCGCCGCGCACCTCGATGCGCTTGCGTGGGACGATGCACCGGCACATGCCTTCGGCATCCATGAACGCATCGAGCGTGTATTCCTGCCCGGCGGCCACTTCCTGGACGATGAACTCACCCTCGCCGGTCGCCGCGGCCAGCTCATCCACATTCTGCACGAGCCGGATGCCCTTGGAGGCACTGCCCGCCACCGGCTTGGCGTAAAGGGGGAACCGCCAGGCCGCCGGCTCACGGAGCACCTGCTCGGGCAGGGCTTGGGCAACGCGGGGCAGGTCTTGTTCGGTCAGCCACTGGTGAGTGCGTGCCTTGTCCCGGCCGATGGCAATGGTTTCGGGTCCACCGATGGCCACCGTGGTGCCGATGGCGGCGAAGTCGTGTCGATGCGCGGCGTAGACGGGCAGCTCGGTGTCGATCGTCGGCACCACCAGCCGGATCGCGCGGCGACGGCACAGCTCGAGCATGGCCGGGATGAACGCTTCATCCGTGCAATGCGGCACAAGGAAGCGGTCGTCCGCCTCTTGGAAGGCGGCCGCCATCGCCGTGATGTCCGAAGCGTAAACGTGCCCGGCGAGGCCCAATTGGGCAATCGCCTCACGGAAGTACCGCAGCAGTGCCACGCGGCGGCCGGCACTCGAGATCAGCACGTGACACGGCTCGGCCATGCTCAAGCCTCCCCCGGCTGAATCTCGCGGCTTGAATGGAGGTTGGCCAGTACCATCAGACCGGCCGCGGCCAGGGCCGCGAGGCCGAAGCCGGCGAGCGGGTGGTAGAGCGTCAGCACGCCGAGCGCGGCGAAGACCAGGCCGATGCCGTAGAGCACCAGCACCGTGCATTTGACCCGGCCGCCATGCGACATTCCCAGGCCATCAAAGTACCGCATGAGTTGCGAGTAGCTGTGATGCGGGCCGGGCCTGAACACCGGATGCCCCAGCCAGAGCCGCCGGCCCATGGCCAGGGCCGTATCGAGAATGGGCACGGTGAACATCACCAGGCCGGCGAGGACGTAGCGGTGACCATCGGGCGCGGCGGTGGCAAACAGCAGGATGATTGCCACGCAAAGATAGCCAAGCAGCATCGCGCCGGCATCGCCCATGAAGATTGAAGCGGGGTTGAAGTTATAGCACAGGAATCCGACCAGCCCCCCCAGCATCGCCATACAGAGCACCAGTTGGAACTCGGCCTGCGGCACCAGTGGACTTTCCGGCTCGATCGCGCGTAGCAGGATGAACGCCGCGATCCCAAGAAAGCCGGCCGTGGCGATCGCGGTCACGCCCGTGGCCAGCCCATCGAGGCCGTCAATGAGGTTGACCGCGTTGCACCCGCCGAGGACGAACAGGCAAAGAAGGACCGTGCCGATGCCGTAGCTTGCCCATGCGGGTATCTGCGCGCCGACCTCGCCGGCAAGGCTGACGACCACCATCTCGCCCACGATCATGGTCTCATCCCCGGTGCCGGGTAGGATGAACCGCTGATTCGCCAGACACGCCGCGGCGGCGAACTGCCCGGCCAACTTCACCCCCGGCCGCAGGGTGATCACATCATCCAGCAGGCCGACGATGAGAATGACAAAGGCGCCGAGCAGGACCCAGATGGGCACTTCGGCCCCGAATGGCGCTGCCCCGCCGGCTGCAAACCCCGGGCCGGTCAGCCCGAACAGGAACGCCAGCACACCGGCCAGCCAGCCGCTGAAGATGCCCAGGCCGCCGAGATAAGCGATGGGCTGATCGTGCCGCTTGCGCGGCTCATCGGGGTTATCGACGATGTCGTTATGCCGCGCCAGGGCACGCATCACGGGCGTGGCCACCAATGTGACCACGAGCGCGATTGCCCCGATGATCCAGAAGCGGGAGATCAACTCCGCCAAGGTGGCCACCATGCCCTTTCAGTACAGCACAACCATCCCATAATCGGTACTCGGCACAATCCCACCCGGCGGATCAGTGGGACATCGCTTCCCGCCCTTCGAGCCAACGGCCCAGCCGATTCGGCCAGTCTATCCCGTCCAAACCGGGACCACCAACAGGGCAGAATCCCGGAATCATGGCGGGGTGCATGACACATGTGGCGGGGTCCCTTTGCAGCCAGAGACGGGTTGGCTGGCTGCGTCAGCGGCTTCCGGGAGTGTCCGCAGCGACGCGTATCATGGCGACGGGAGGCCGAAATCACGCCGATGGCCATCACCGTCGCTCACAGCGTCTCCCGCGCCCGCGGGAACGAGCCGAGGACGGTCATCTGGAGGCAGTGCAGCCGCGCCTCGGCGATGGCCTCCTTGACCCGGGGTTCATCCTCGTGGCCGATCAGGTCCACGAAAAAGTAATACTCCCAGTTCACCCGCTGCGAGGGACGCTTGTCGATATGGGTCAGGTTCAGGCCATGCTTGCCGAAGATGTTGAGCACGGAGGAGAGGGCGCCGACCTTGTGGGCGGTGGTGAACATCAGCGCGGTCTTGTCATCGCCCGTGGTCTGCGGGGCATCGTTGCCGATGATGAAGAAACGCGTGGTGTTGCTCGGGTTGTCTTCGATCTTCTCGAAAACCACGCGCAGGCCGTAGAGTTCACCGGCAAGGCTTGAGCCGATCGCCGCGGCGTTCTCTTCCTTCGCCGCGCGCTCCGCCGCCCGGCTGCTCGATGCCTCGGGCACGACCCGGGCATTTCGCAACTGCACACCGAGCCATCGCCGGCACTGGCTGAGCACTTCCGGCTTCGAGTACACGACCTCGATCTGCTCCGGTGGGCAGTTGGCGAGCAGGTTGTGGTGGATGGCGATCTGTACCTCGGCACAGATGCGCATGGGCGTTTCGAGGAAGCAGTCGAGCGTTTCGCCGATCCCGCCGATGGCCGAGTTCTCGATGGGGACAAGGCCGAGATCGATGTGCCCGCGCTTGATTTCCTCGAAGACGGCGGAGATGTCGGCAAGGTCATCGTACTCGACGTTGACCCCGAACTTCCGCCGCGCGGCGAGATGGCTGAAACTGCCGGGCGGGCCGAGGTAGCCGATGCGAAGCGGCCGCTCGAGGGCGAAGCTGCCGCTCATCAACTCGCGCCAGATCGCCTCGAGGCACGAATCGGGCAGTGGACCCTGGTTCCATTGCCGGATCTGCGCCAGCACGGCCTGCTCGCGATCGGGGGCATAGATGGGAGCGGCAGCCCCGCCGCGCTTGACCTGGCCAACTTCGACCACGACTTCCGCCCGCTTGTTGAGCAGTTCGACAAGCTGCTGGTCGATCTGGTCAATGCGGCTGCGCAACTGCGCCAACTGGCGATCGGGGTCGGCCTCGGTCATGGATCGGTAAACTCCTCGTGCCCGCCGCCGCGATGTGATCGTCCGGGTCCGGGGCTAAGGCCACTGGCGCGGCGGCAGGCGCTGACCAGCATATGCCCACCGTCGCCCGATGCAACGTGTGGACCGGTGGGGTGCAGGACACGGGCGCATGACACGCTCCGCGGCTGGCGGACCCGGGCCTTTAGCCCCCTGGTATGCAGTTCCAGCAAGAAAATTTTATCGGCTGTGCCCAGACTGCCTCGAGGACATTTATGTCGGAATTGGTCCGGCAATCCTCATTCCTCTTGT
>PUNN01000470.1 GCA_003552605.1 Phycisphaeraceae bacterium | reverse complement strand
GAGAAGGTGCCGGACAAAGTCATGGCACAACTCAACATCAAGCCCGATAAGTTCCACGGCGACTGGAACTACACGATCAGGCCAAACGCAAAATTGTAATCTTTATTTATGCGCGGCTCCTTAAGGCATCTGGATCTAACAGGTACCCGTGTTACCAGTGCAGCCATTGAAGCGATTGAAAGCCTGCGGGGGCTGGAAACGCTGGTGCTTGCGGGCACGGACGTGAGTGATACCGGAATGGTCGAAATCGGGCGGTTGCAAAGGCTGCGTGTGCTGTCAATGCGTAATACGGCAGTGAAAGGCGATGGCCTGAGCCACATCTCGCAGTTGAAAAGCCTTCAGAGCCTTGATCTGAGCGGTACGGACACCGCGAAGTCTGATTTTGAGGATATTGTGGCATTGCGAAGCTTGCGTGAGCTTAATCTCAGGGGTGTCAGTATCGGGGATTCGGAGCTTGAACATATAGGCAAGCTTCGCAATTTGCAGTTTCTTGATCTGTCGGGCGCAGACATATCGGACAAGGGCGTCGAATACCTGTCGGGACTTCCTGTGTTGGAGGTATTGTCGCTGGACGATACGGATGTTGGAGATGAGGGGCTTCATGCACTTACCGAAAACGACAGGCTGGAGCGGTTGTATCTGCGAGGAACGAACGTGACAGAAGAGTCTGCGGGGAGGTTTTACGAGCAGATGCCCGACTGCCGTGTGATACTGATTGAAGAGGGCTTCTGAGAAGGGCCTTCAGCACGACAAAAGCGGGAGTCGCAAATCGGGTTCAAGGGCGTGACAGACGGCGAAAGGATGTTCCATGCGAGCCAGCAGGGCCATGTGGACGATAGTGTTTTGCTGCTTTGTCGCATTAGTGGTTGTAACTGTCGCCGCATGCCTGATTGCCCGATATGTAATATGGCCTCCGTATTGGGATAGTGGATATACCGAAGGTGTGCCGGCGTTGACTGAGGAGTTCCGGGATGCATCAGGGGGGGCAGGCGGGGCGGCGGCCATACAGTTGTGTTTGCCCATTTGGTGGAGCCTTCTGTGATGATCAAGAAACCCTTGGCTTCGTTTTATCCCAGCATTCCGGCGCCTGTCTTGGAAAAAGGCGGGTCGCGGCCATGCGGATGACGAAGACCAACTGCTTGAGCCCCGCCGATGCGCTCCCAGCGCAAGGGGAGCATCTCAGGAGAGTACGATGAGCACTCGCAGGCCACACAGTTGTGTGCGAACGCCTTCGCATATGCTCGCGATGATGTCTTTCGCAATAATGTCAGCGTTTATTGCGGGATATTCCCTGTTGGGAATTGTGTTGATGGTAATCTCAGATGAAGAGCCTCGATCGCTTTTGCATGGTGTGCTGTTTATTACCTATGCTGTTCTATGGGCCGTCTTATTCGGGGGGTGGGCCTTGTTCGCCGCATGGAGGTGGTCGCAGTGTGCTGGTCACTTGTCCGGGACGGCGATGCTGTTGACGTTTGGCACAGCGATCCTGATAGGAGTAGGAATCGCAGCGGCAGTCGGTTCTGGCCAGTGGGAGTGGCCCAGGGAGCCGCTGGCTGTCGCGATATTGATCCTGTTTCCAACTCTATATGTGTTCTGTGTAACCACCCATGTCGCTGCCATGTTAAGCTCCCGCCGGCAACGCAGGACATAGATGCGTGATAGTGGCCCGGCATCTCGGAAGCGGGTGAAGGATGAAGATGGCGGTGAGGTGGGACGGCGGGGCCAGGCCATGACGCCGGGCACTTATCGTGGGGCGTGGTCGCATAAAGGGACTGTGTGCCGTGATCGGACCTCTGCAAAACTCAACCAGCCCAGGGGATTCAAAACCATCTCGCCCGGACGGGGCCGGCGCGGCCATGGCGGAGGGATGGGGTTACCGCAGCGGGTGCGGAGGACGCAGAGGAGGGCAGCGTCTTATCCGGCCGGCTCATCGAGCCCTATCCATGCCGTTGGCCTGTCACGGCATGCGCCTCAGCCTTCCCCGCTGGCAAGCTTGAGTGTGGCGCCGGCCGGTTCGGGTTCGGGTGTGGGGGCGGGGTCGCTGGATGGGGTGGCGGGGGAGGGCGACGCCGCGGGGCTATGTGAACGCTGACGCTGGCGGTGGGCGATCCATGAGCGGATGTGGCCGCGGAGGGTTGGCCAGCCGCTGCCCGTGCGGCGCTGAAGGAAGGCCTCCATCAGCCGGTCGAGGGTGTCGGTGAGATGGCGCACCTGCTGGAGGCGGTGCTCGGTCACCTCGCGCGGGGTTTCGGCATCCTCGAGCATGGGCAGCAGCGCGGCGGAAACCTGGAGGCGGTCGGCCTGGAGGGTCAGCTCGAACTGCTCCCCTTCACCACCCTCGGTGTCGGCGACGATCATGCCCGTCTTGCGCGGCCACTTGCCTTCGGCGAGGGCCTCGGCGGCTTCAGGAAGTTGGGTGGGCGCATGGGCCTTGAGCGTCTGGCGGCCGGAAGCATCCCACGCACACTCCATCTCGAGACTCTTGAACAGCGTGATGGCCAGTTCCCGCTCGCGGCCATCAGCGCCGCCGGGCACCTTTACCAGCCCCTCCTCGTTCTCGCAGAGATACCACAGCCAGATCAGCCACTCATTGCCGATAAAGTCGCGGCTGTCGATGCCGCCAAATGCCCACGGTACGGTGGGCGTGGTGTTCTCGTGTTGCGGTTCGGCATCATCCGCCCGGCTGCGGGCCTGGTGTGGTGGCGGGGTGAAGGGGCTAGGCCGCATGTCCTCGATGTCGCGGGTGTGGCCACGCTGATGCACGAGGTGGGTGGCGAGGGCCCCGGCGGTCATGGCGGTCAGTTCGAGCTCAAACGTTCGGCGGAACAGGCCCATCAACGCCTCGGTCACGGCGTTGACGCTGGCGCTGCTGTAGACCCAGCCCCGCCGCAGGTCCCACAGCACGGGCACGAGGCGAGAGCGCCGGAACCGGCCGGCGACGAGGTCTTCGTGGATCTGCTGGCCGGCCATGTCCGCCGCTTCACGTTTCTGCTGACGCGTGGCGAAGCCGGTGGGGTTGCTCGCCGCCGCGGCCTGCTCGTGCATGAGGCGGTAGGCCTTCTTGACCTCGGCGGGGATGCGGTGGGTGTCCATCCGCATGCCCAGCAGCAGCATGTCGCCGAAGCCGTTCTTTTCGTACGAGAACTGCATGTCGAGCAGGTGATCGCCGCCGCACCAGCCGGTTTCGACTTCATCGGGGGTGCCGTGCGGGCTCTCGTGGAAGCGGGCTTCGGCGGCCCGGTCGATGAGGGCCTGATCGACGGCGAGCGGAGGATCGCCCTCGACCTTGAAACGGCTGAAAGTGGCGCGGCCGGAAGTCAGACCCATCAGCGGACTCCTTTATCAACCTCAGGCAGTGCCTCAGAAGGCTGGTTCACATTCACGGCAATGAAGCTCGCCCCTGCTGGCGAGTGCTGCGGCCTTTTTGACCCCTCCTCCCTCCTCTCCCAAGCCCGGCCCCCCGGCAATGGGGAGAGCAACCAGACCCCCACCCGCTCACCGGTGGAAGAGGAGTCGGGGGCTCAAGGCAGCGGCGATGATAGCGGTGCGGCGAGGAGCCCAGACCCCGGGTGGAAAACCTGTCCAGCCCTGTCGGCTGGCGGTGCGCACCGCGGGTTCGGCTTAGCAGCCGTGCCGCGATCCCCACCGCGGAATAAGATTGGCCATGACACGGTTTTCAAGGTGGGGCCGTGTCTGCCGTCCGCCCGATGATGTCCCGGCCCCTGGGTTCGTTCGAGGCGGGCGTGAACCCCCAATAACAGCACGCCGCTGAGCGATGCGTTGAGCCCCCGGCCCCGGCGCGGTCGTGCAGCGGTGCGGAGTGAAAAATGAGCTACTTCAGGTTTGTTGCGGTTCTGCTCGCCATGGCGTTGCTTGCCGCGGCTTGGCCCCTCACGCCGCGCCAGGCGATGGCCGAGGGGCAGGCGGAGGACGGCCAGCCGCTCGCGGCGAGCAACCAGGTCGAGTACGAGGATGCCCGCTCGCGCGTGCGCCTGCTCTCGGAGGGCACGAGCATTCAGCCCGGGCAGACGTTCAACCTCGGCCTGCACATGGAGCTGACCGACCCGGCCTGGCACATCTACTACCGCAACCCGGGTGATCCCGGCATGCCCCCGAGTATCGAGTGGGACCTGCCGGAGGGGTTCGAGGCCGGTGAGATCATCTGGCCCACGCCCGTTCGTTTCACGATGGGCGAGTTCGCAACCAACTTCGGCTACAAGGGCGATGCCCTGCTGATCATTCCCATCCAGGCACCGGAGACGATCGAGGACAACCCGATCATCATCAAGGCCGATGTCGAGTGGCAGGCCTGCGATGATGAAATGTGTGTGCCCGGCGAAGCCGAGTTGGAGATGGCCCTGCCGGTGCGGGCCGAAGCGCCGGCGATCGCTGAGCGCTGGTCCGAACGGTTCTCGCAATCCTGGCAGAATGTGCCGCCACGGATGGAGCCGGCGCAGGCGACGGCGACTTACGAAGGCTCGGTCGCCACGCTTCACATCTACGGCATGCTCGAGGCCGGGCTTGAAGCCGAGGATGTGTTTTTCTACCCGTCCGATGAGGGCGTGATCGCGCCGGGTGAAGCTCAGCCGGTGCAGCGTGAGGGGCATCGGGTGAGCCTTCGGCTGACGCGGGATGAGTTCGCCGATGCATTCCCCGAGCAACTCCGCGGCGTGGTATCGGCCGACACGGCCGATGGCCCGCGCTCTGTCTACGTGGATGTGCCGCTTCGGCCGGCGCCGGATGGCGAGGCGATTGCATCGCTGGATGCAGCGCTGTTGAGCCAGTACGACACCGCCGCGGCCGCCGAGGCCGAGCGCGTGTCAAGAGCGCCGGCGGAGGCCGATTACTATGAATGGAGCGGTGCCGCGGGCGGGCGGCTGAGCATCAGCTTGGCAATCATCGGCGCCTTCATCGGCGGGCTGATCCTCAACCTGATGCCCTGTGTCTTTCCCGTGCTGTCGATCAAGATCATGGGCTTTGTCAGTCATGCTGGCCATGAGAAGAAGCTGGTGCGCCGGCACGGCTACTTCTTCGGCCTCGGTGTGCTGGCTTCGTTTCTCGTGCTTGCGGGGCTGCTGATGGCCATCCGCGCCGCTGGGGATGAAGCGCTGGCCGAGACAGGCTGGGGTTTTCAGTTGCAGAACCCCGTGTTCGTCGCGGCGCTGGCGGCGCTGATGGTGGCCGTCGGGTTGAACCTCGCGGGTGTGTTCGAGGTCGGCAGCGGGCTGATGAACGCCGCGGCGAAGGCGAGTGAGCGCGTTCACGGGACAGGCTATGCGACATCGTTCTCCCACGGCATCCTCGCCACGGCGCTGGCCACACCGTGTACCGCCCCGTTCATGGGTGGGGCGATCGGTTACGCTTTGACGGCCCCGCAGGTCGAGGCGCTGCTGGTATTCGCCTTCCTCGGTGTGGGCATGGCCACGCCCTACGTGGTGCTTTCGATCTTCCCGGCATGGCTGAAGCTGCTGCCGAAGCCGGGTGCGTGGATGGAGACATTCAAGCAGGTAATGGCGTTTCCGATGTTTGCCGTGGCGGCGTGGCTGATCTGGCTGTTCCACACCCAGACCGATGGGCGGATGCTGCACCTGTTCGCGGGGCTGCTGGTGCTTGCCATCGGCCTGTGGGTGCTGGGCCGCTGGACGACGCCGTGGCGCCGTCAGCCGGTGCGCATTGCGGGCATGGCGGTGGCGGGGCTGCTGATCGTTGCCAGCTTCTATCCCCCCGTCCACGCCGCACGCGAATACCAGGCCGAGCAGGCCGGCACGGCGGATCGGCTTGAATGGGTCGAGTACAGCGAAGATGTGATCGAGCAGGCCCGTCAGCGCAGGCAGCCGGTGTTCGTCGACTTCACCGCCGACTGGTGCATCACCTGCAAGTTCCAGGAATACAACGTGCTGGAAACTTCGCGGGTACGTGGGGCGGTGCGTGATCGCAACATCAAGATGGTCAAGGCCGACTGGACGCAGCGCGATCCGACCGGTGATGTCGGCCGGGCGCTGGCCGAGTTCGGCCGCAACAGCGTGCCGCTTTACGTGGTCTACAGCAGCGACCCCGACCACCCGCCGGTGGTGCTGCCGACGGTGATCACCCCCGGCATGGTCGAACGCGCCCTCGACTGGGCCGCTTCCGGCCGCCCCTGGCGCGAGTAGCGCAGCGATTAACGCGAAGGGGTCTCCGCCGGTTCCGCAGGCGGCTTAGCCGAATCCAGGCCGCATGCGGTGAGCATGCTCTCGATCGTCCGGTCCCAGCAGAAGTGGGTCTTTGCCATGGTGAGCGCCCCCTCGGCCAGGCGGGGTCGCAGCGCCGCATCGGCCACCAGGCGCTCGATGTCGCCGGCGAGGGCCGCGGGATTGCCCGGGGGACAAAGCAGGCAGTTGCGCTCATGCTCGAAGGCGGCTTCCGTGCTTGGCACTTGCGTGGTGAGGATGGGCAGGCCATGCCAGGCCGCAGCGGCGAACGAACTGTTGTTCAGATGGACACCATTTTCAAACGGCAGCACGCAGGCATCGAGGGCATGCAGGGCGTTGGATAGCGCATCCGAGTCCCCATCGATGTATCCGGCCCAGACAATGTCATCGGCCACGCCTCGCTTGCGGGCAAGCTCGCCGAGTTCCTCGAGGTAATCGGGCCGGCCTGTCGCTCGAAGCAGTCTTGCGGGCGAACCGCCGATGATCACCAGCTTGTAAGGCGGCACATCAGCGGCAGCCGCTTTACTCTGTGCCATCGCCTCGATCAGTGTTTCCAGTCCGCGGCGGGGATAGATGTAGCCGAAGTGGCCGAGCAGGAGCTCGTCCTCATCGAGGCCAAGCTGCCGCCGGCCGATGCTTCGGGCTACTTCCGAGGGATGCGTGGTGAACGTCAGCAGTGGTGGGGGCGGGATAACCACGCAGCGGCCATCAAGGCCGGGACACCGCTGCTGCAACATGTGACGGTGGGCCTCGGCGAGGGTGAGCACGGTGTCACTGTCGCGAAGCAGTGTGCCGTAGGCCTTATCCAGACCCCTGCGGCCGATGCGGCTGGCCATCCACTGGTGGCCGAGATGGGTCAGCAATCCCCACTTGCCGCGCTTCACCCCTTCGGACGTTTCCAGAAGCGTGACGAAACGAAGCCGTTCATGACGCCGCTTCAGCACGGTCGGAAGCATGGTCACCATCGGGTGATGGTCGTAAAGGCGACCGAGAAAGTGAAGCATCACGGCATCGGGCGAGAGGGCGTCGACGAGTGCTTTGACCTGCCCGAGCCGCCGCCACGACCAGTCAGGCATGATCGGGTGGAGCGTGAGGGCGGGGTGTTCCATCCGCGGCGGGTCGGTCCGGGTGAGCACGTGTACATCGACGCCCCTCGCGGCGAGCCGCCGGGCGGATTGCATGGCATATTCCGCCCCACCGCTGGCATCCGGCGGCCATGAGGCGGAGATAACCAGGAGCCTGCCGGTCGGCGGGTTCACTGTCGTTGCATTCATGCTTTACTTCCGCAGGTAGCCATGGTTCACCCTGCCGGTGTTGACCGAATGCCCGGCTCGCGAAGGTGCGAATCCGGGGGATACGAGGAATTCACATCGAATTTGATGCACGATGGCGGGGTGGATGCAAGCGGACGGTCGGCCGACGGCTCGATTTGGCGGCCAAAAGGCAATGGAGCCGTCCGTGATGCGCTTGCCGGGGCCTGCTTCCGGGGCCTGCTTCGGGGGGGGAGGTTCAGGGCACACGCATGTAGCTTGGGTGGCATGGTCAGCAGCCGTGTTTCCGGGAGCCTGATGGCCATGCGCCGAACCCGCTTTCACGGGCCGCCATGGCCATCGGCTGCGGACAGCCGCTGACCATGCCACCCTGCTTTGCAGCTACATGCGTTCGCCCCGGGCGGCAGGTTGGGAGGGGGTGACGCGGTGATGATGGGTGTAGAATAGATTGTCGACTCAAAGACCATTCGCGCCACATCCGGCTGCAATGGGGAGCCCCGGTACGCGTTCCGCAAGAATACCCACACGGAGTCCGGCCATGATCTTGCTTACACCTTCTCGTTTATTGCTTCAACTCTGCGTCCTTGTGTGTTTTGCCGGTTTGGCGGGGCTGGTGGTGCCGGCACTTGCAGAGCAGGCAGAGCCGGAGGATCGCAGTTTCAGCGAGGAGGAACTCGCCGAGGCCGAGGCGCTGTTCGACCGGCTGTATGGGGCCGAGCTTCGCAAGCTTCGAGGTTCACGGGATTCGCGTGAGGCGGTGGACCTGGCGCAGCGGCTGTACTCAGCCGCCCGGGCTGATGGGGTGGGGCCTGCGTTCGCCACGCAACTGCTCGAGCATGCCCATGAGCTTGGTAGTCGCCATCGTGCGGGCTACGAGGTAGCGCTGAATGCCCTCGAGCGGCTTGCCGAG
>PUNN01000247.1 GCA_003552605.1 Phycisphaeraceae bacterium | reverse complement strand
TGGCCGCCATCGTGGCCGCCGGCCATGGGCACATCCCCGCCGCAGCGGTCGAGCACGATGACGGTCTCGACCTGGTCGGTCATGGTCAGCGCTTCATCGACGGTCTCCTTCAGCGGCACGCGCTTGCCGCGACGCCATCCCCCATCGGCGGTGATGAGGATGCGGCTGTTGGCATCCTCGATGCGGTCGCGGATGGCTGAGGCCGAGAACCCGCCGAAGATGATCGAGTGCGGTGCGCCGATGCGGGCGCAGGCGAGCATCGCGATGGCGAGTTCCGGCACCATGGGCATGTAGATCGTGACCACATCGCCCTTCTTCACGCCGAGCTTGCGGAGGACGTTTGCGAAGCGGCTGACCTCGCTGAGCATGTCGTTGTAGGTGAGCCTGCGGATCTCGGGCACACCGGCGCTGCCGGTATCGGCGCCCGGCTCGGGTCGCATGGGTTCGCCTTCCCAGACCAGGGCGGTGCGGTCGCCTTGGCCGGCCTTGACGTGCCGGTCGATGCAGTTGTAGCAGAGGTTGGTCTTGCCACCGACGAACCATTTGGCATCGGGCAATTCCCACTCGAGGACGCGGCTCCACTTCTTGAACCAGTGCAGCCCCGCCGCGGCCTCGGCCCAGAACTTCTCGGGATTGGCCAGCGATTCGGCGTAGCGCTGCTCATATTGCTGCATCGAGTTGATGTGGGCGCGCTGTGCGATGGATGGGGGTGGAGGGAAGGTGCGGTGCTCGTGGAGCACCGATTCAACGGAGGCAGATTGCTCGGCGTGATCCCCGGCGGCAGGGGAAACATCCGATGACGGGGAATCGGAGGCCATGGGACATGCTCCTTCAGGTTACGTCGCCCACAGCGCGCCAGCTTAGGCGGCGGCAGGGACGGCGCCAAGCGTTTGAAGGTGGTGGCCAGGGCGAACGCATGTAGCTTGGGTGGCATGGTCAGCAGCCGTCTTTCCGGGGGCGGCTGATGGCCATGCGGCGACCCCCCAATCACAGGTCGTCATGGCCATCGGCTGCGGACACCCCCGGAAGCCGCTGACGCAGCCAGCCGGTTTCGCGTCTACATACGTTTGCCCTGAGGTGGTGGGGGGCAAAGGGGGTGCATGGCACGCGGCGTGGTTATTTCTCTCCCTCTCCTTTCGGGAGCGGGTCGGGGTGCGGGACGGCCTCGTGCTGCTGGTGCCGTGGCTGAACCGAGGGTCACCCCCGCATGAGGCGGGAAGTGCGGTACATGAATCGATCGGGCGTTTGCACCAGGTCCGCCCTCACCCCAGCCCTCTCCCGAGGGGAGAGGGAGTAAGAGCCTTCCGCCGCGCGTGTCATGCACCCGGGCAGAGGTTCAAAGGGATAGGCTCAAAGGATAGGCAGCGGTGAAATCCGGTGCTGGGCGAGGGGGGCGGGGGCCGGGCTTTCGGTGTGCGGTTGGGGTTCAGCCCCGTGTGGCGATGCATCAGTCATCAGTCCTCCGGCCGCTCGCCTTCCGGGGCCATCTTGACGAGGCGGGGCTGAAAGCGTGCGAGCGGCTCGACAAGGTCCTGCTGAAGCGACATGACCTTCTCGATGTCCTTGTAGACGAACGGCACCTCATCGAGCCCGGCCGACAGCACCGTCACGCCGCGGTGCTCGAGGTAGTCGCGCACCTGCGCCCACCGGTAGGTCTGCCTTGCCTGCCGCCGCGACATCACGCGGCCGGCGCCGTGGGCTGCGGAGTTGAGCGAATCCTGGTTGCCGAGGCCGCGGACGATGAACGCCGGCGAGGACATGGAACCGGGGATGACGCCGAGCACGCCTTCCCCGGCGGGCGTGGCGCCTTTTCGATGCACGATGACCTCGCGGCCATCATGCTGCTCGCGCCAGGCGAAGTTGTGGTGGTTTTCCACGGTGGTCATTGCCCGGGCGCCGAGGTGGCGAAGGAGGTTGCGGTGGATGCAGGCATGGTTGGCGCTGGCGTAGCGGCCCATCAGTTCCATCGCGGCCCAGTATGCCTGACCCTCGGCGGTGTCGAGGTCAAGCCACGCAAGGTGGGCGAGATGTCGGGGCAGTTCGGGATGGCGTTTCATGGCCACGCGGGAGTAATGGCTGGCGATGGTGGCACCCGGCCCGCGGCTGCCGCTGTGGCTGAGCAGCGCGAGGTAGGTTCCGGGCTCGGGCAGGCTGATGGCCTTCGCGGCCTCGGCGGTTTTGACCTCCAACTCGCCGAATTCGACGAAGTGGTTGCCGCTGCCGCTGGTGCCAAGCTGCTGCCTGGCCTTGTCCTTCTGCTGATTGGTGATGGGCGTGATGGACCAGTCCTCATCCATCACCGGATGCTCGCACGGCTGCTTCTTGAATGCAGCACCCATGCCGAAGCGGGTCTGCTTCTCGATCGCATCGGCAAGTCGCTGCTGCTGCCTGTTGAGGGTGTCGATGGGCATGTCGAGCACGGTCAGCTTCATGCGGCAGGCAATGTCGACGCCGACGGCGTAAGGGATAACGGCGTTGTGCGTCGCGAGCACACCGCCAATGGGCAGGCCATAACCGAGGTGGGCATCGGGCATGAGCGCCCCCCGCACGGCGATCGGCAGCGTGACGGCATTGGCCATCTGCATCTGCGACTGTGGATCAAGGTCCTCACCCCACTGGCGCCATGGGGCAGCACCCTCGGGGTGCCCCACGAATGGCCGGTATAGCGAATCGGGGTGATCGCGCGGCAGCAGCATCCGGGCGAGGTCGCAGAAGATGTCATCGTTCACCCACGCGGCGGGATCGGCGACGATCTTTGCCAGCGTCGGGCGCAACTGCTGCTTTTCGATGCCGATGGAAAGCGCTGCATCGATAAGCCGCAAGGCATAGCGCGTGGGCTTACCCTTGGGAATACCGAGCTTGTGTAGCTGCTTGGCCTTCATGTTGCTGTATTTTATTCACACCTGCGAGGAAGGGAAAATACCGGTCCCGGCCCCATCCGCCCACACCGCACGCTGTATGTAGTGCGGGGGTGGTCAGGTTTCGGCCGGCACGAGCTGGGTCTGGGCGAGGATGCGGTAGTGCTCGCAGCGCCGGATCAGCTCATCATGCGGCCCAAGGTCGACGATGCGGCCATCGTCCATGAGGACAATGATGTCGGCATCGATCACGGTGCTGAAGCGGTGAGCGATGACGAAGGTGGTGCGCCCTTCGCTGAATTCGCGCAAGGCGCGGTTGATCTTTTCTTCGGAGTCGACATCGATCTGGCTTGTGGCCTCATCGAGGATGAGGATGGCCGGCTCGCGCAGGATCGCCCGGGCGAGGCAGAGACGCTGGCGCTGACCCCCGGAAAGGCCCACCCCGTGTTCGGCGAGGTGTGTGTCGTAGCCGTGGCTGAGGCTGGTGATGAACTCGTGGGCATATGCGGCCTGCGCGGCGGCTTCGATGCGATCGCGGCTGATCCAGCGCTGCCCGTAAGCGATGTTGTCCGCGATGGTGCCGGCAAACAGGGCCGGTTCCTGCGTGACCACGGCCATCTGGTTGCGCAGCGAACGCAGGTTCACCGTGCGGATATCGACCCCATCGATGTACACGTGGCCTTCATCGGGATCGAGCAGGCGTGGGACCATGCTGAGCAACGTCGTCTTGCCTGAGCCGTTACCACCGACGATGGCGATGCGCTGTCCGTGAGTCACATCAAGGCTGACATCATCGAGCGCAGGCCGCTCATTGCCGGGATAGGTGTAGCAGACGCGGTCGAAGCTGACATTGCGGCTGTGGCGGGGCAGCAGCGGCAGCTTGCTGCGTTCTGCGGGTTTGACGGGCTCGACGGGCAGGCTGCACGCGGCGATGACGCGCTGCGCGCCGGCCTCGGCTTCCTTCAACTCGGTATGCACGCGTGTGAGGGGCTTAACGCTCGAGCCGGCGCCGATGAGCATGGCCATGACGGCGAAGAACTCTTCGGGCGGGGTGCCCTGTCTCAGGACGAACCATGCGGCGATGATGGCCACGGCGAGCACGCCGCAGAGCGAGATGACCTCGTTGACCGGCGAGGCGAGCGCCTGTGCCTGGCGCATCTTCATCTGCTCGCGGAATATCTCGCGGGTGACGCAGCGGAAGCGCCGCCGTTCGTAGGCCTCGGCGCCGTGGGTCTTGACCACCCGCGGGTTGGACAGTGCGGCGGTGGCAATGCCCACCATGCGGCCGGCGTGCTCGAGCACCCCGGTGACAGCGCGGCGGATTCGGCGGCCGAAGTAGTTGGCCAGCAGCCCGATCAGCGGGGCGCCGGCGAGGGCGACGAGCGTGAGCTGCCAGTTGATCAGAAATGCCAGCGTCAGCGCTGCGAGCATCTTGGTCAGCTCAACCACGCTTCGGCCGATGATCGCCTTGAAGCCGACGGTCAGGTGCCCGGTGTCGTGGATCAGCCGGCTGACCTGCTTCGAGCTTCCATCGTACATCGACTCGGTCAGCGGGGCATGCACGAGCCGGTCGAACAGCCGGTTGCGCCAGACCATGGTGGCGCGGTGGGCCACGGTGAGGGAGATGAACCCGTGCATGTAGCGGCCGAGGTTGCCCACCACCGTCAGTACCGCGACCACCCCCATCACGGCGATGAACGCATGGAGGGGGTCGGGGGGCACGCGCGCGGCGAGAAAGTCGCCGACCTGATCCCGCAGCCTGCCGGTGCCCTCGGGCCCGCCGCCGAGGTATTCATAGACCACCACATCGAGCGTCTGCTGCTGCTCGAGCAGGATCTTCATGATCGGGAGGATCATGCCGAGACCGGCCCCGAAGGCGCCTCCCGCGATCACCGCACCGAGCAGTACCAGCGCAAGCTGCCGCTTGTAGTTCAGCAGCACCTTCGCGGCGGTCCAGAACGCGCGGCGGTTTTCCTCGGGCGGTTGCATCAATCAGGTCCACAGCAACGTTGCGCCTCTGCGGCGGCGAGGGATTGCCATATCGGGTGAGGATTGGCCGATGGCCGGTGGCTAGGGCCGCGGGCCGACGGCACAATCGCCAAGGCGGGCAAGATACTTGAAATACTCGGGGAACGTCTTGGCCACGCAGCCGGGGTCGGCGATGGTGACCCCTTCGCTTCTGAGCCCGGCGATGGCGAAGCTCATGGCCATGCGGTGGTCATCGTAGGTCGCGATCGTGGCCGGTTGCAGCCGCGGGTCGGCCGGCGGTGTGATATGGAGCGTGGGGCCGTCGATGCGCACCTGTGCCCCGAGCTTCTCAAGCTCGCAGCGCAGGGCTTTGAGCCGATCGGTCTCCTTCACGCGCAGGTTGCCGATGCCACGGATCACCGTCGGGCCATCAGCGAACAGGGCGACCACGGCGAGGGTCTGCGCCATGTCCGGCATGGCGTTGAGGTCGACATCCACGCCCTGCAATCGTGGCGGGCCGGTGATGGTGATGGTGTCGGGGCCGGTCTCGACCGCCGCGCCCATCTGCCCAAGGACCTCGGCAAAGCCCACATCACCCTGGATGCTGTCGCGGCCGAGGCCCTCGATGGTGCAGCGGCTGCCGGGCAGGATGGCAGCGGCGGCGAGGAAGTAGCTGGCGTTGGAGGCGTCCGGCTCGATGGTCAACGTCGTGGCGCGATAGCGGCCGGGGGGGATGGCGATGCGGGTGAGATCGGTATCGGTGGCGGCCTCGATGCCGAAGCGCTTCATGGTCGCAAGGGTCATCTCGACGTAGGGCCGGCTGATGATCGGCGCGGTGAACCGCAGTTCGAGCCCGCTTTCAAGCATCGGGCCGATCTGGAGCAGCGCGGAGATGTACTGGCTCGAGAGCGTCGGGCCGAGCTCGAGCTGGCCGCCGGTGAGCTTGCGGCCGGTGATGCGTAGCGGGGGAAAGCCCGTTTCGCCGAGTTCGACGATCTCAGCGCCGAGTCGGCGCAGCGGCTCGACCAGCGCCCCGATGGGACGCTCCCGCATTCGCGGCACACCATCGACTTCGCAGGTGCCATCGGCGAGGGCAAGCGCTGCGGTGAGGAAGCGGCAGGCGGTGCCGGCGTTGCCGATATGCACGCGTGCGGTGCCGCCGGGGACCGGTATCTGTCCGCCGCGGCCGGTGATCCGGAGGGTTGAATCGCCTTGTGTGCCCACGATGTGGAACCCGAGCGTGCCGAGCGCATGCAGCAGGTGAAGCGTGTCATCGGCCCAGAGCGGCCGGTGCAGGGTCGATTCACCATCGGCGAGGGCGGCGAGCAGCATCGCCCGGTTGGTCAGGCTCTTGGAGCCGGGCGGTGTCAGCACCGCCTCGAAAGGCGCGATGGGCGTGATGGCGAGCTGTTCAGTCACGCCTCCGGTTCCTGCTGGTCAAGGCTGGCCACGGCGCCGCGGCTTGTGCGGAACACGGCGACCACGTTTTCCACCGGCACGACGAACAGGCGATTGTCGCCTTCAAAGTCGACGGGGATCGAATCCTTGGGATGGAACAGCACGCGGTCGTACTGCTCGATGGGATAATCACTGTTGGCGGCGACCTCGGCCGAGATGGTGACAATGCGCCCGGTCAGGGTGGGAATTTCCATCTTGTCGGGCAGGTGGATGCCCGATTTGGTCTGCTTCTTATCTTCATCCTTGCGGATCAGCACCCGCTTTCCGATCGGTTCGACAGTTTCCACAACAGCCTCTTACTGCGTTCAGGTGAGCGATCACGATGGCCAACGGCCGCGAGCCGCTATTGTAGGGGCGTACGCGACGGGTGGGCAATCACCGCGCTCGAGGGCCAGGGGCCAAGGGGCCAACGGGTGGATGACATGCGCCGCGGCGGGCAACCCCGGGGCTGGCTGTGTCAGCGGGCTTTCCGCGGGTCTTCAGCCCGATGGCCATGCGAGTCCGCGAGGCACTCAGGATGACCGGGACCTTCGGGCCGCATTGCCATCGGCTGCGGACCGCCGGAAGCCGCTGATGCAGCCAGCCCCGCCACGTGAGTTCACCCTGCACGGACGGGCTCATGCCCCCATCCCCAACCCCCGGGCGACGATGTCATTCGCCGCCGCGGGGGATGGCTTCGCCGTGGGGATCGCGGGCGGGGTGGCCGAGGGTGTTGTCGACAGCATCGGCAAGGTCGTGGGCGTGCTCGAGCTGCTCGGCGGTCTCGTGAAGGGCCGGATCGGTGATGCCGGTCTGATCGGCGAGGTAGGTCTCCCACAGCCGGTGGGCACGCACGATCTCCCGGGCGCGCTCGCGGCCGGCGGCGGTCAGCGATGGCGGCGCATGGCCGTTGGGTTCGATCAGCCCATTACGGTGCAGGCGCCGTATGATGCGCTTCAGCAGCCGCGGCGAGACGCCGCTCGTTTCGGCCAGCGCAGGGCCGTTGTGCTGCGTCCCTTGAAGTTCGAGGCGATAGAGTGCCTTGAGCACATCCTCGATCGCCACGTGCAATGCCCGCCGCCTTCGCCGCAGCCAGTCCACCACCAGGCCGCGCTGCGGTGCCAGGATCACCGCGAACACGAACAGGGCCGCAGCGACCAGCACCATCGCCGGCCCGCTCGGCCAGTTGAAGATGAACGCCATCACCATGCCGGCGCCGGCGGAAAAGCCGCCGAATAGCGCCGAAAGCAGCATCATCACCCACAGCCGGTTGGTGAGTTGATACGCCGCCGAGGCGGGCGTGATGATCATCGCCACCACCAGCAGCACGCCCGTGGCGTTGATCCCCGCCACGATCGTGCCCGAGAGCATGCCCATCAGCAGGTAGTGGAAGGCCGCCACCGGCACCCCCATCGCCGCAGCCACCACCGGATCGAAGCTGACCAGCTTCATCGGCTGATACAGCGCGGCGACGGTCAACACCACAAGCGGCGCCACCACGGCCATCATCAGAAACTGCTCGCGACTGACCGCCAGCGGGTCACCGAACAGGAAATAGTCCAGATGAAAGTGGGTGCCCCGCGGCAATGCGCTGACGAGGATGATGCCGATGGCGAACAGCGCCGTGAAGACGATGCCGATGGCGGAGTCTTCCTTGGTCCGGCTGAGGCGCGTGACGGTGTTGATCAGGATGGCCGTGGTCAGCCCGGCGATCAGGGCGCCGATCAGCAGCGCCCCGACCATGGCCTCGCGGCCGTAGAGATACGTCAGAAGGAACCCGATGACGACGCCTGGCAGGATGGCGTGGGCGAGGGCCTCACCAATCAACGCCATGCGCCGCAGCACCACATAGCACCCGAGCACGCCGCAGGCGATGCCCACAAGCACGCTGGTCCATGTCGCATATTGCCACCGCGTGGTAAATGGCAGCAGCCAGTTGGACGCATCGCTGCCCGACTGGGCCAGGATGATTGTGAACATCTCGTGCATCACGGTGCTTCCTGTTGAGCTACTCGGTTCGCCACTGCTCCTCGCGCAGGGCCTCATCGGCGCGCTCGAGCAGCGACAGCCGGCCGCCGTAGGTGCGGCGAAGGTTCTCGAGCGCGCCGATGAGGCCC
>PUNN01000374.1 GCA_003552605.1 Phycisphaeraceae bacterium | reverse complement strand
CCGCGGGTTCCGGGGGTGGGGCGTCGGGGGAGGGGGCTGATGGGGGGTCGGAGATGATCTGGATCGGCAGCGGCTGCGTCGCGGCACCGCTGTAGAGTGTGCGGTGGGGGAAGGGGATTTCGATGCCTTCTTCATCCAACCGGCGCTTGAGCGTCGGCAGCAGCGTCCTTCGCACCTGTAGCAGATCAGGCCGGGCAAACCAGACGGCGAAAAGAAACTCGATGCCCGACTCACCGAAATTGGTCATCAGGATCATCGGCTCGGGCTCATCGAGCACGTGGGCGTTTTCGCGCGCCACTTGCGAGAGAACTTCCCGAACCTTCTCGATGTCCTCCTTGTACGCCACGCTCACCGGCACGTCCAGCCGCCGGATGGGGAAGCGGGTCATGTTCGTCAATTGCGTCTGCATCAGTATCTGATTGGGGATTCGCACGAACTGGTTATCGAACGTGCGCAGCTTGACCGAAAGCAGGTCGATGGACAGCACCGTGCCTGTGGTGTCGCCGACCTTCACCACGTCACCGACGGTGAACGGCTTTTCCCCGATGAGAAACAGGCCGCTGATAATGTTGGAGATGCTCGTCTGCGAGGCAAAGCCGATGGCCAGGCCCGCGATGCCGGCGGCACCGAGCAGTGCGGTCAGGTTGAACCCCAGTTCGTAGACGATCGTGATAAGGATGATCGTCATCGTTCCGTAGAACACGATTTTGCGTACGATCATCGTCGATTGCGCGCTGAGCCGGCGGCGGCAGGTGCGGTCGGCGAGGCGGCCGAGAAGAAAAGCCGCCGGCACGCCCAGGATCAGCAACAGGGCGGCGCGCAGCAGTGGTGCAAGCATTTCCATCTCGAGCCACTGTGCCCAGTCGATCTGCAAGAGCATCAACATGCCTGTCGCTCCCGATCCTCAGAACAGCGAGTCCAGCGCGGCGAATGCCCGCGTCCAGAATCGGCGCTGGGCCAGTTCCCGCGGCTCTCCCACCAGGGTGGCCTTGCCATCGGCCTCCTGCGGCGGGCCGGGGACGAACTCCATCTGACTGCCAGCCTCCTCGCCCTTGAAGGTGATGTTGACCCGGTTGGTCCACAGTCGCCTGCCGGCGTCGAAGACACTCAGATGTGCCACATGCACGCGGATGCGCTGGATATTGAGTTCCTCCTCCGAGTCATTACGCAGGTATACCGGGCAGCGCGCACGGTGCGGCCTCACTGGCTCATCCTCGATCTGCCGCCGCGCGGTGGTCGGCAGGGAATAGCAGAGTTCCCCGCTCATCGTGTCGCCGAACCAGATGTTGGACAGCACCAACGTGGGAAACTCGTTCAGCGTCAGGGCCTGCTCGTTGGCTTTGCCAATTGCGCCTCGGCCCTGCGCGTGGCCGAGCAGCCGCACCCACACGGGGATGCTGACGAAAAACAGCGCTGCGGTGCCCTTGGGCAGGCGCAGCGGCGATTCCGGCCGGGCGACCACCGCCCGGTCGGGCATGACCGCAACCAACTGCACATCAAGCTGCTCCGGCATGGACGTGCCCTCGGGATGCACGACCCAGCGTGCCCAGTCGAGGCCATCAACAGCCGGCTCGCATGGTTCGAGGGGCACGAGGCGGTGGGCCTCCGCGGCCTCATCGCCGCGCTTCGTCGCCACATGCAACTCATCCCGCACCCCACGCAGCCACATCTCCAGCGGCCCCACCGCCCAGCGATAGGTCAGCGACGGTTGCAGCACCTTTTTGCACCAGACCTCCATGTCGCCGTTCACCTCGCTCGCCCCCCACGCTCGCCAGACCCGCCCGGCCCGGCCCCCAACCTGCCCAGGCGCGGCGTCGTCCGGCCATTCGCCCCGCGCCTCTTGGCATAAAGGTGCCATGGGCAATCACTTACATTCAATGGCCGGGCTGGGACTCGAACCCAGGACCCACGGCTTAAAAGGCCGCTGCTCTGCCAACTGAGCTACCCGGCCCCGGTCTGGTCTGGTGGGGCATCCCCGCTGGGGGTTTGGCGGTGGCGCCGGCATGGCCGCGGGGCTGCCGGTTGGGCGACGGGGGAGGGTGCGTTTCAGGTCTTTTTATGCCCGAAAACGCCCTCTCGCGGCCGGTATCGGCCTCGCCGCGGCGCGATCACCACCCTGGGCGGACACGACCACCTGCGGAATCATAACATCCCCCATGGCGATCGGTGCGACCCGAGTGTCCCCGGCCGTTACCGGGTTACCGGGGGGTGGGCCGCAGGGCGAACGCATGTAGCTTGGGTGGCATGGTCAGCAGCCGTCTACGGTTGAGGGCCATGCGGCAAACCCGCTTTTACGAGCCCGCATGGCCATCGGCTGCGGACAGCCGCTGACCATGCCACCCTGTTTCGCACCTGCATGCGTTTTCCCTCGGGTGGGCCGGGGACTTTCGGGGGGCGGCAATTCCGGGGCTTCCGGGAATTCCTGGGGGGCTTCATCCGGGGGCGGGGCCGTGGGGGCGATGAGCGTCGAGGGTCGACGCCTCGCCCGCCCGTGGTTTGTGACTGAACGACCCGACCTGGAGCAACAGCCCGATGGTATGGAAATCCATCAGACGATCCATCAGAAGCAATGATTCGGCCGGCCCGAGCACCGAGGCCCCCGCGCCCGAGACCGGTGCGCTGAAGCGCTACGCCACGGGCATGTTTGCGCTGCTGGCGCTGATCGCCCCCGGCTGTGCGCTGCTGAGCCCGCTGCCGAGGCCGACCACCACCGAGCAGCGGCTGGCCAACTTCCCCGCCGATGAACCGGCCCCGCTGTACGGTCAGGTCGACATCTACTGGGATGATTACCAGATTCCCTTCATCGTGGCCGAGCACGACAACGATGTGCCCTTCGCCATGGGCATGATCCATGCGCACCTGCGGATGGGGCAGATCGAGATGCTCCGCCGCGTGGCCCGCGGGCAACTGGCGGAGATGTTCGGCCCGTTTGCCGTCGGGCTGGACCGTTCGATCCGCGTGCTCGATCTTGCCGGCGCGGCGGATCGCATCCGGGCCGAGCTTCCAGCCGACACCATCGCCTGGCTCGAGCGCTATGTCGATGGCATCAACCATTTCCGCGAGCACGCGCCGAAGCAGCCGGCGGAGGTTCGCATGCTCGGCGTGGGCGACCGGCCGTGGACGGTCGAGGATGTGATCGTGGTGGGGCGGTTGCTATCGGCCGATGTCAACTGGTTCGTCTGGTACCAGATGCTTCAGATGCGTGATGAACCGGGCTTTGAGAAGTTCTGGGAGCGGCTGAAGGAGGAAGGCCGCATCGGTGAGGTGAGCTTCGGTGGCGAAGACCCCATGCCGCTGCCCGGGGCGGTCATGGGGGCCACGCGCAGCGGCAGCAATGCGTTCGCCGTCGGCGGCGAACGCACGGCGGGTGGCGGTGCGGTGCTCGGTTCAGACCCGCATCTCGGCGTCGACCTGCCCAACTTCTGGGTGTTGATGGGCTATCACTCACCGGGGGCGACGGCGGTGGGCATGACCTACCCGGGTGTTCCCGCGATCCTTGTCGGCCGCAACCGCGACATCGCCTGGGGTGCGACGAACATGCGGTCGCTCAACACGACCTTCTACGATGTGTCGACCTTGCCGGAGGATCAGATCACCGAGCGCACCGAGCGCATCGGCGTGCGCTGGTGGCTTGATCGCAAGGTGCGGATACGGGAGACCCCGTTCGGGCCGATCATCAACGATGCGCCCATTCTCAGCCGGATGGAAGGTCCGCCGATCGCGATGCGCTGGCGCGGGCATGATCCGAGTGATGAACTGACGCCGTTTCTGCGGCTGGCCGATGCCTCGAACTGGGAGCAATTCCGCTCCGCCTTCGCCACGTATGCCGTGTCCGGGCAGAACTTCATCTATGCCGATCGCCATGGCAATGTGGGGCAGATCCTGGCGGTCGAGTATGACCCCGCGGCCGGGCGCGCGGCCCTCGATGGCCTGATCGCCGACCCGCACAACCCCGCGCATCACTGGGGTGAGGGCATTCCCAGCCACGAATTGCCCGCGGCGTACAACCCCGAGTCCGGTTACGTCATCACCAGCAACAACAACCCCGTCCGCACGGACCCGCCGATCGCGCTGGTGGCCAGTGCCAACGACCGGTATCGGCGGATCGGCCAGTTGATCGAGCGTGCCAACCCGGTGACCGCTTCAGATGCACGGGCCATTCAGGCCGATGTGTACTCGGCCGCCTCCCACCAGGTGGCGCACGAGCTTGCACGCCGACTCGAGGCGGTGCCGCAGGCCAATGAGGGGCGAGGGGCGGCGTTGCGGCAGGCACTGGCGGAATGGGACGGCCACTATCGGGCCGACTCCCGCGGTGCGGTGGCTTACCAGGTGCTCATCAATCACGTGGCGCGGCTGCATTACAAGCAGCGCTACGGCCGCCGCGCGACATCACACATCCTCGGCTCGTTCATGTTCCACGACCTGGTGTGGCAGGACCTCCAGGCGGGTGAGTTCGACGATCACCTGCGCGAGGCGCTTCGCCGCTCGCTGCGTGCTTTCGGCCGTCACGAGAGCTGGGGTTCGATGCACCAGTTGCGGCTGAACCACGCGCTTGGCCAGCTTCCACTGGTGGGCAACCGCTTCCGCTACGGGGAATTTCCCACGAGCGGTTCGACCACCACGATCGCCAAGTCTGCTCACGTGATCACGGATTCGCGTCATACCGTCAGATACGGTGCCCAGTCGCGTTTCGTCACGGACCTGTCGCATCCCAATGAGAATTACTTCGTGCTGCTCGGTGGCCAGGATGGCTGGTTCGGCAGCGCCAACTTCAAGGACCAGTGGCCGCTGTGGCGGCATAACCAGCGCATCCGGCTGCCGCTCGTGCCCGAGGCCGCGATCGAGCGCTCAAAGCATCACATGACGCTGCAACCCCAACCGTCCGAAGAGGGTGACCGGCAGGCGCAATGAGGTGACCGATGCCCCGTCGCCGGCTGTGCCACCCCGTGGCCGGGCAGGTATCGGCGATGCCGGCCGCATCATGGAACGGCGGGCTTTGCCCGCCTTTGCGATGTCCTGGCGCCCGCTTTTCATCCCTTCACCATTTCGAGGATGTGATCGGGCAGTTGCGTGATGGCCCCGGGCTGACTCGCAACGTGAGCGCCGACGTGATTGGCGAGGGTGACGGTGCGCTGCATGGGCCAGCGACGGACCAGCCCCAGCAGCAGCGCCGCGGCGCAGGCGTCGCCGGCACCCACCGCATCGGCGGCCTCGGCGGCCTCGGCCGCGACTTTCTCCCCCTCATAGCGCTTGCCGCCGTGATACAGCACGGTGCCTTCGGCCCCGCGGGTCAGCGCGGCGACCTGAAACTCCCACCGCCGCATGATCCCCGCGATCGTCTCATCCTCCCCGCCCGGCTCGTGCCGCACGCCGAGGTGGCTGGCGACGATGGGCAGTTCGTTGATGTTGAGCTTGAGGATGTTGGCGATCTCGCAGCCGCTTCGCAGCAGGCGCTGGTCATAGGCCTCGCCGCGGAGGTTGACATCGAACATTCGCAGGGCGCGGCGGGCGGAATTGACAAAGCGGTTGACCGCCATGCGCGTTTCACTGCCCCGCTGGGCGAGCGTGCCGAAACAGACGGCATCGCACCGACTGGCAAGGCCCTCGAGGTCGGGGTCGAACTGGAGCCAGTCCCACGCCGCGCGTTGGGCGATCTCGTAGGTCACGTTGCCCTCGAGGTCGATGTCGACAAACGCCTCGCCCGTCGGCCGGTCCGGGTCGCGCTGGAGGTAGGCATCGGTCATGCCCAATTCGGCAAGGTGCTCGACCAACTGCCGGGCGGGATCATCCTGGCCGATGCGGCTGACGATCACCCCCCGGCCGCCGAGTGGCTGGGCAAGCTGGTGGGCATGAATGGCGACATTGAGCGGCGCCCCGCCAAGGCGCTGGCCCTCGGGACGGATATCGAGCAATGCCTCTCCCACGCCGACGATGGTGAACTTCGGAGTCATGAGTGACAAGATTATCACAGCGATGGCACGTGGACGAATCGCGGAACTGTTCTTCCGGTTGCAGGGAGGTGCATGGCACAGGTGGCGGGGGCCCTTTGTAGCCAGAGAAGGGTTGGCTGGCTGCGTCAGAGGCTTCCGGGGGTACCCGCAGCCGATGGCCATGCGGTCCCGAGGGTTCAGGAGGCCCCGAGCGCGCCTCGCGGCCTCGCATGGCCATCGGGCTGAAGACCCCCGGAAAGCCCGCTGACACAGCCAGCCCCGGGGTTGACCGCCGCGGCGCGTGTCATGCGCCCCGTTTGTCCTGCGAATCTCCCTCCTCCCTTGGCCCCCCAAAGTGCGGTGGTACAATGCGGAGGATGAGCGGCAATTCCGCCGCGCTTCGCCGCCCTCGCCGGTGCGTGACCGGGACACGCTCTTCTCGGCCCAGAAAGTCAAAAGGCCCGCGCCTCATGGTTGCCGACAACACCCCATCTCGTCTCGTGCCCAGCGCACAGTTCGAGGCCGGAGTGGCCGCCGCGCTCTTGAGCTACGGGAGATGCAACAATGACCTCGAACTTTTTCTTTGGCCAATTGGTCTATCCGGTTGCGGGGCGGACCCGATGTCAGAAACGGAACGTTCTCCTGAACTGACCATGGAGCGAGATACCGATGGCCCTTTATTGTCGATCAAGTGTCGAATGGGTAACAGTTACTACCATACTGATGTCTGCAAGCTTGATACCGCTGGGGGCAATATCGTGCAGCCATTCTGTGCCCAATTCTGATAATAACGGTGTCGACACATCGCACACCACCCTGTCCGATCTTACGGATTGTGGAACGGTTGGAAACGCTGGTACAGATGAAGAAGATGAGTTGCGGAGCAACAAAAGAGAGATTGCAAGGATGCTGTCGGAATTTACAGGGCTTACGGTGGAGCAACTCGCGGCGTTGAAGACGGAGATTGAAATGCCCCATCAAATGCAACCTAGGTGGAGCCAGGGCCGCATGACTTTTGGTGCAGATGGGAGAGTTTGGGTAGTCTGGACCCGACAAGACCTAAGCAAGACTTGGGTTCTCCTGAAATATTGTGAAGACGAAGAGACATGGAAAACGGAAGACTCACGTGTGATACATGTTACACCAAACTTTCTCGCTGAATGAGGCATCATTAACCATGATATCAGAGCCAAACAACAGGCAGGCATGCGGAAGAAACAGTAACGCGATTATTCCCGAAGGTGATGCCCGAAGCGTGGGCGTGCGTTTCAGGAAACGGCAGGCCTTGGCGACTGACAGGGGCATGCGGTGCCAGACACAATGTTACTTCGCGAGGATATTGCGATGATGCTTCGTCGTTTACACACCGGCAGCGTGGCAATGTTAGTGGCAGCAGTAATCGCCGGCGTTACTATTGGTGTTGCCGCAGCATGGCATCGCACGGGGCAGCAACCATCGTATCAGATCGAGTTGACAGAAGAGCAACGAGTGGAACTCGCTATGCGCAGATTTCTCCGGCAAGAAGGGGAGCGACTCAACTCGTTGGCGGAACAAGGCGAATACCGAGAGGCTGGCGTCGGGTTAATGCATCTGGCAGCGATTCACCGTAGAATGGAAACAGGGCAGTGGCGTTTCGGGGAAAAGGATATGTCCTATTTGGAAATCGGAGGTTTGCGAATGCTCCAGCGGGCAGATGATTCCAAAGCGTATAGAAAATACTTGAAATGGCAATTCGAAGGAGCGAGTGAGCAGGACCGCTAGGTGTGCGGTTTACCGAAAACCGTGTGCCCGGTCATATGGTGATAACGAGTCGACTGCGGCGTTCCCGCCACATTGAGGCCTTGGCGTGGAGAGGGTTTTTACCGCAGAGGGGCGCAGAGGGGCGCAGAGGTGGGTAGTAGGAGTATTGCACAGAAGCCCTTCTTGCGCCGTGGCTATGGGGATCACATCTGACCGTTTTGCCCCTGACGGCTCGCCCGCCAAGCCATTTCATGAATCCGCATCAATCCCCGCGCGGCCAAAGCAAAGGGGGGACGGCCCTTGCGCAAATCCGCGGCCAATGATGTTCCTCCGCGGACATGAAATAGCGGGAGATTTATCCACAGATTGATGCAGATTGACGCAGATTCAAGAGTGATGAAGGGGGACTGGGGAAATCCATGATGCTCGGACTACCTCACCCGTTCACACATCCGCTTAACTGGCTCATCCTCATCCTCTGAATCTGTGTAAATCTGCGTTAATCTGTGGATAACTTCTCCTCCGCGGACATGGAAGATCAGCCAATTCGTCCGCAGATTGACACCGATTTACACAGATTCCGGAGGGGAGCGGGACTCTGGCGCATCCATCGCTGCAACACGGCGGCTCCAGACACCCCCCGCCCCCCGGCCAAGCCCCATTTCCAACGCTTCATCAATCTGCGTCAACCTGCGTTAATCTGTGGACCATTCTGACGCTGAAAAACGCCCGGCCTCATCCCGATCGGGGAGAGAGAAAACCAGCTTCTACCCGCGAGAGACGCCGCGCGCCCACCTGACCCCGCCCCGGGTGCATGGCGCCTGTCGCGTGGTCACTTTCTAGCCAGAGATGGTTGGTTGGCTGGCTGCGCCAGCGGCTTCCGGGGGTGT
>PUNN01000410.1 GCA_003552605.1 Phycisphaeraceae bacterium | reverse complement strand
GTCGGCGCGCCGGCCGGTAAACATTCGCGACGTGATGTGAGATTGACGCTTTGATCGACCCTTGGATATGGATCGCCCTTCTCGCGGCACTGGCGGGCTGCTATTTCGCCTCGTGCCATGTGGCGCTGAAGACCTTCAGCCGTGCGCGGCTGGCGGATGTGCTCGAACGCTACGGCCGGGCCGGGGAGGCCACGCGCCTGCTCGAACGTCGGCAGCAGATGCTGCTGATGACCGCCACATTCCGCACGTGCATGAGCCTGGTGGTGCTGATCTCAGCGCTGATGTTCACCGAGAATCAGTGGTTCGCCGCCGAGGCGGCGTCCACGGCATGGCATTTCATCACCGCCTTCCTGATCGCCGGCATCCTGCTGAGCATCTTCGTGGTCTCGATCCCGGAAAGCATCGGTCGATACGGCGCTGAATCGCTGCTGGCGCGATCGCTGCCGCTGATCAATGCGGTCGCGGTCCTCTTCGGACCCATCGGCCGGCTGCTGCATGCCTTCGACCCGCTCGTGCGACGGCTCAGCGGCTACCAGGAACAGAACAACGGTGATGATGAGTTGACCGAGGAGGTGCTTTCGGTCGTCGAAGGTCACGAGGACAATGGCCGCGTGGACGAGACGCAGAAGGAGATGATCGAGGCGGTGTTCGAGTTCCGCTCCACCACCGTCGATGAGATCATGACCCCGCGCACGGACATCAAGGGCATCGAGGTCAGCGCCGACCTGCCCACGGTCCGGCAGGCGATGCTCGATTTCGGCTTCAGCCGGCTTCCCGTTTATGAAGGCAACATCGACCATATCGTCGGCCTGGTCTATGCCAAGGACATGCTCCGCTTTGTGCCCACCGGCGATGAGCCGCTCGAGGCGTTCGACATGCGGCAGGTGATGCGCGAAGCGCTGATGGTGCCCGAGAGCAAGGCGGTGCCCGAGCTTCTTGCCGAGTTCAAGGCGCGCAAGGTGCACATCGCCATCGTGCTCGATGAGTATGGCGGCACGGCGGGACTGCTCACCGTCGAGGACATCGTCGAGGAGATCATCGGCGACATCCAGGATGAGTACGAACCGGTCGAACGGGCCATCTCGATCGAACGGATCGATGAACACACGCTCGAGGTCGATGCCCGCATCGACATTGATGATCTCAACGATGAACTCGACATCGCCCTGCCGGAGGATGAGGACTACGAGACGCTCGGTGGCTTCGTGTTCGCCCGGCTCGGGCACGTGCCGGATGTGGGCGAGCAGATCGATCATCAAGGCTTCCGCCTGACGGTGACCGAAGCCGAGCGCAACCGCGTCAGCCGCGTGCGGATCGAACTGCCACGACGTGATGAGCCCCAGCCCGAACAGGCCCCGGCGGGCACGGCGGGGTGAGCGCGGTGGTTGGCCACTACCCGCTTGAGGCGTGAGCATGCCGAGGTGCTCCCCCATTCAAGGATCGAACAGGGTGTTGTCCTGCGGGCCGAACCAGCCGATGCGGACCTGCTCATTGTCGCCCTTGTAAAAGTCGTGGGGCGGATAGGTCCACTCGAATTGTTCAGCACGGACGCTGCCGTCGACGCGCGCGACGTTGGCCCGGTCATCGTGACGAAAGTGAAGCGATGGCACCGCCGGCTGCTTCTGCCCATCTGCAAACACGATGTGCGGTGCGGCCATGAAAGAGTACTCGATCACGACGGTCTGTTCCGGATCGTTTCCCGTGATCGATCGAGCGAAGGCGGTGTCTGAAAAGGCGAGCGTCCTGCCCGGGGCGCGGACCTGGGACAGGCGCGTGGGACGATTTTCATTGCCCGGGCGGGAACCGAGTCTTGCATTGTATCCGTAGCCGCCGGCGGACTCCTCGAATCGCATTCCCCATTGCCCGACTTCTCCGCTGTCAAACGGATCGAATACAGCGCACTCGGTGATCTGCGCGGTCTGGAGGTAGTCGCGCAGGGGAGAGCCATCGAAATCGAACGGTTGCGATGTCGACTCGCGTGTGCCATGCCAGCGGTGCAGATTCGTGGTCGATAAATCGATATGGGCTGGTGGAAAGTAGTTGGACTGGTCAACGGTATAGGCCGTCGCCGCGGTGATCAGGTTGCGGACGTTGCTGGCACAGACCACCGCATCGCCGCGCCCCCTGACTTGCGCCAGGGCCACGAGCAGTATCGCCAACAGCGTGGCGATGATGGCCACGGTGACTAGGAGTTCAATCAGCGTGAAGCCGTCCACTTTTCCTTGATTTCGGTCCATCCGATCCATGTAGCACCTCGCGTTGAGTGGCGTCCTTGTGGGACAAGGCCGTGCATGATCTCAGCGAGCATTTCAGCCGTGTCGATGATGCTTGGTCCCGAACGGTTGAAGTAGCGGTCGCCATCGGCGATGGCGATGCAGCCATGGCGGATTGCCGCCAGTTCGTCCCAGCCGGGCCAGCTTTGAAGCATGGGCAGTTCTTGGCAGGCCCGGGCCATGGGATCAAACCGATGATGTGGGGCTGATTGTGTTCGATGATGGCACCCGCCCGACCGGGGGAAACGTCTCCGTAGCTGCCTCATGCCCCGCGGTCGAGGATTCAGCCGGCAGCAGGTCGATATGGTGCCGCCCTTCACGTTCAACACGCTGCCCGGTCTCGATGGCGATCGGCAACCGAAACACCGGGCCATCGAAGACGAACGAATGGTATTCACCACGTTCGCCGCAGAGATCGATCCCTTCCGGCAGATCGTCACCAAAGGTGGCATCGAGCATGCGACCGGCGAAATGAGCCCCCAGGCGTTCCCCGTCGACACAGGCGACGCAAGCCTTGAAGCCCAGTTGCAGAAACGTCTCGAAAACCGTGATAGTATCAAGGCCCCAGATCGGGAAGATGCCGCGCATGCCCATCCTTGCCAGCCGGTTTTCACGATACGCGCGGATATCCTCGAGGAGGATATCGCCGAAGGCGAAAGTGTGGACTCCTTCATTCCGGTACTGAGACATGGTCGCGGCCATGACCTCATCGTACTGCTCCATGGTGCAGGGGCCGGCATCGGTGGCCGGCAGGGCGACCTTGCGCAGCGGGATGCCGATCGACGCCGCCTGCTGTTCGAGCAGAGCGATGCGCACACCGTGATGGCTGATGCGACCGAATTCGGCAGATACCGTGGTCAGCAGGGACACAACCTGATAGTCAGGGTCCTGAAGCATCCGGTACAGCGCCAGGGCACAGTCTTTGCCGCCGCTCCAGGACATGGCAACGGGAGTGGGCATGCGGGCACCTCCTCGAGTTACGGGTTCACCCTGCCCTCAACAACGTCGCGGCCGCCGCAACCCCACCAGTGCCCCGAGCGCCATCAGTGTCAGCGTGGCCGGCTCGGGAACGAGCGTCAGGTTGTCTGCGGCGAAATAGGCGGGCGTGTTCATGCCGAAATCACCGGTATCCGAACTCGCCAGTGAAAAGTCGAGGGACCTCGCCCCTGCGAGGCCGGTCAGGTCCACCTTGGTCCACGCATCGATGAGCGTCTCCGCCCCATCGCGGTAGTCGGCAAGGGCGAAAACCACCTCACCGAGTTCCTGCCCATCGCCATCGCGGCCGGTGATGGTCAGCTCGAACCAGTCGCCATCCTCGAATTGTTTGCCAAAATCGTCACTCTCAAGGATCGACCAGTATGCAAACGTGGTATTGGTGACATCGATGGCCACGGGGTCCTCATCGATTCGCACCTCAAGGGGGGCGAATGCATTGCCCACGGCATACTGGTCCGAGCCGTCGGCACCCGTTCCGGTGATGGCGCTCCACTGATTCCCGGGACCGCGCGTTTCAGTGTCGGTTTGGTTACTGACGGCGAACCCGTAGGGAAAGATTTGCCCCTCGTGTTCGTCGTAGCCCCATTCAAACTGCTGGCCGTTACTGACCAACCAGGGTTGATCCTCCGCCTCTCCTGCATGGTATACCCCCTCGGGAGGCAAGGCGATATCCTCAAAGTTAACGACATGGGCGGACGTGACACCGGCCGAAAGGCCGACAACCGTTGTGGCAAGCAGGCAGTTGCGCAATGATGGGTTCATGGGGATGCTCCTTGAAAAAAGTGGTGGTGGTTTTAGGGTTCTGAGGGTCGACAGAGGGTCCGCGTGCGGCGTGATTTCAGCGCCTCCTGCGAAGCAGGAGCAAACCGCCGGTGGCCAGCAGGGCAAGGCTCGCCGGCTCGGGGATCACGTTCATCACGCCGATCGCCTCGACCTCGAAGCCGACACCACCCTCGGATTGGGGATAAGGGTCGTAGATCGAATTGCCTTCGCTGTCGAGCGCGTTTCCATCACCGATGATGTCCACGATCCGCACGTACCGCGCCTTGGAAAGTTCGACGTCTTCCAGGTCGAAAGGTGTGCCGTATCCGACACGATACTTGCCTGCGAATCCATCAATGTTCGTTGGATCGATGGCCCCCCAAGAGCCGATCGGATCGGGGGTAAGGCTGATGTTGGGGAAGCGGTGCCAGGTATCGCCATCGTTCGACACCTCGACCCACGCCAGTTCGATCCAGGTATCGCTGAAGGAGTTGTCGAAGACAGCAAAGTCGTAACCTTCACTGTTGGCGATCGGCAGATCGAAGGTGTAGGTGATCTTTCCACCATCGCCGAGACTGACCACGTCAAAATTGTTTCCATCGGCCGGCCCCAGGGTTTTTTCCGGAGTCTGGAAGCTCGCATCGGGGGGTGGATCACCGACGATGTAATCCTTGTACCCGGTCGCCCAAGCGACGATGGCGGGATCGTCTTTGTGAATCGCTGTTGAACCTTCCTCGCCGGCGGCGGGCGGGAAGGGGCCAGCGACTGCCGAACCGAGAGGCATCGCAGTCAAGGCGAGCGTGAATGCGGCAAGGCGTTTTTTCTGTCGTTTCATGATAGAACTCCTGTATTTGATGGCCGCCCTGCGGCCGGGTTGGGCATGGCACAAAAAAAAACCGGTCGATCCAAACGGATCAACCGGGTGCTCAGTTCAGGCGTGAAATTGCCGGATGCTGAGGCCGATCCAGTTTCCGCGAGGATCGCGCTCTGCCAGCCCCTTGGATCGGTCTTCTGGCTTGGGACCCTCGCCTGGCCTTCCCGCTTGCGCAGTGGCCGAACTACGGCTCGGTCGTTGTCCCTTACAGCTGTCGCGTCAGCACCGGAATCTCACCGGTTTCCCGTCGCATCCAGGGGAGCATGAATCTGGTTGTACATGGCCGGGCCGCCCATCGAGGGTGCGAATCACCGACAACGCCAGTGATGGTACCCACTTTCTTCCCGGCGTCAAGTTGGGGCTCACACCTTGCGGTTCACACCCGGATGGCCTGCTTTCATATGCGGCCGTAGCGGGGCCATTGCCGCTTCCTCCAGGCGACAGGCAACACTTTCGCGCCCGCGGACTTACGACCGGCCATCGCGACGGTGCTGAGCGCCGTCTCATCATGGTGCTGGCGTAGACAGCCTCCTTTGGTCAGCGCGTTTGGCATGCGCACTCACCTGGCTTATCAGGGTCGCTCAGTCCGCCGCCACCACGCCAGCCCCACGGCAACCAGCGACAGCAGTCCCGTCGCCATCACCATGGCCACCACCGGCCCCTGGCCCACACGGGCAAAAAGTGGTGTGAGCGTGCCCGCGGCGACGGTCTCGGTGGCGACGCCTTCCACCTGGCGCGATTCACCTTCGACCTCGACCACCTGTCGGATGCCGCCGGTGGCGTCGATGAAGCCGCTGATGCCGGTGTTGACCGAGCGCACCATCGGTGTGCGAAGCTCGATGCTGCGGAGTGTGGCCAGTTGCAGGTGCTGGCGCTGCTGGCTCGTGCCGGCGAACCAGCCATCGTTGGTCAGGTTGGCCATGACATCGGCGCGGCGCTGGTTTGCATCATCGAAGACCATGCGGCGGGTCAGCCGTGCCACCGCATCCTCGAAACAGATCGGCGCCACAATGCGCATGTGGCCGTCGGGCCACTGTTCATGCTCAATCTCGAAGACCACGGGTTCCCGGCCCGGCGTGATGCTGTAGTCGAAATCCCAGGGGCTGATGTAGCGGAAGAAGATGTCTTTCAGCCACGGCCAGTGCTCGACCCACGGCAGGTATTCGCCGAACGGCACACGGTGAATCTTGTCATAACGCTGTGCATCCTGCCGGCCGTGGCCGTCGGGGCCGGGCTCGTAGAGGTAGACGGTGTTGTAGCGGTCACCGATTTCGAGCCGGTCGTTTTCGCTTTGGAGGTTCTCCCACGCGCTGGCGCCGATCAGGACGGCGGTGTCGCCATGGCCGACGACCGCTTCGAGGTCGCCTGCGGCCTGGTGGAAGAAACTGCCGGGGGTGAATGCTGAAATCGCCTCGCGGTTGAGCGGGCCGGGAGCGATGCTCTCAGGCAGGACGATCACGTGTGGCGGCCGCGGATTGGAGGATGAATCGGAGGCCGCTGCCTCGGCGGGGGCGACCCGGGGGGCGGCGCCGGGGGCGGCGCCGGTGTGGTCGGTAGCCCCCGCGGCGGTGAGCAGCAGGTTGAGCGTCCGCTGCCAGTGGTGCGCGACCTCCTCGGGTGATGGGGTGTACATGTTGTCCTGCGGGATGTTGGTCTGCACCGCGGCGAACTCGGCTGTGGGCGCGGCGGCCGCGGCCCGCTCGACGGTGGCGAGGCGCTGCTGTCCGTATATCAGCGCCCCGCCGAGTACCACCACAGCCCCCACGGCGGCCCCGGCAAGTAACCCATCGGGGGCCAAGCGGCTACCCGGCCGGCGCCAGGGGCGGGTCAGCACATCCGCCGCGAGCCCGGCGACGATGGCCACGAGGAACGTCACCGTCCACTCACCGAACAGGTCGGCCGACTGTACGATCCAGCCCGCCGGTTGGCCCGCCTCGGCCGGTGCCTGCGTGTGGCCGAGGTAGAACCAGGCGAACCCACCGGCCGGCCAGGCCCCCCGCAGCCACTCGAAGCTGGTCCACACCAGCGGCAATGCCAGGGTGACCGGCAGATGCAGGTGCCGATGCATGGCCCGCACCAGCAGAAGTGTCGCCGGCAGGTAGACCGCCTGTGACAGGCACAGCAGGACCATGCCGATGCCCGTAACCGGCACCATCCAGTGGACCATCACTCCCCACCAGGCCACACCGGCAAGGTAAGCGCAAACCGCCATCAAAACAGGCCTTGCGCTCGCCACCGCCAGCACCGCCACGGGAATGAGCGCCACCCAGGCCAGCACTGGCACCGCCCCTTCGGGAAACGCCGCGGCGAGCATGGCCACCGACCCTGCCGACAGCAGCACGTGGGCGGGCACGGAGCGGAGGCCACCCGGGGTGAGGATGGGGTGATCGGGGGCATGGGGGATCGACATCATCATCGCCATCAGGATAGGCGAACTGACCCAGTAACGCCGCGTTTACTGCCTGTGAGCAGGAGCGCCTCCGTGCCGAGGCGCACGGGGAATCTGGGTGAAATGGAAAAGGCGCATGGCGCGAATCGTGTAATACGCTCTGGCCATTTCTTGGCAGATTGCGAGTTTACTATTGACGCGACAAAGATCATCGATAGGCTTGGGGGAGATAAGTCCGGTTCCGCGGGGAACCACGCTGGTTCCGCTAAGGGTGTGTCGACGGAGTCGAGTTGCTCCTCGGCACCCGGTACGCGCACTGGCGCATGGACACAGACAACCGGGCACGATGGGCCCTCAGCCGTGAGCGTGATGGCGCGGGTCATGCCCAGAAGCCTCAATGCAAAGGAGGTTCGGAATGCGCGGAATGACAGGCGCGAAGGTGGCGGTTGCAGGATTGGCATTGGCCGGTGGACCGGCCATGGTGGATGGAGCGACGATCAATGCGGTCGAGGCACCTTCGTTCTCCATGGCCGCTGGCCCCGCCGTCGACCCGGAGTTCACCGACAGCGGTGAGATGGGCGTGGTCGAATCGATTGAGGGCGGGCAGCGCTGGACGGGGGATTGGGAAGAAGATGTCTGGGCGATGTCCTGGGATGTCACGCACCTGCACGGCACCGGCAACCCTACACCAGAAACGGTCAGCGGTGAATTCGTGTTCACCAACACTGCGGAGGAGCCTCAGGCGTTCGTGCTCAGCACCAGCGCGATGGCACAGCAGGCGTTTCCCGAGTCCACGGTGCTTGCCGGATCGGTCGAGGGAAGGCTCGACAATGAAACCGGTGACAGCGCCCAACTGTTGGTCGACTCCGAGGAGGGGATGGATGCACTCTATGCCGGGCTGATTGATGGCGCAACCGCCGCGACGTTGCTCGAGGCGCCTTTCGACGTGACCACGGGAGACCATGTGAACTTCTCGAGTGACCCGTTCAGCGATGAGCCGGGCCCCCCGTTGGAAGGTGAGCTCGGCATTAGCCACGAATTCATCCTCACACCCGGCGACACCGTCACCCTCAACAGCAGCTTCGAGGTCATCCCCGAACCAGCCTCGCTGGCCCTGCTTGGGGCTGGGGGGCTGCTCCTGCTTCGGCGACGGCGTCAGGCCTGATTGCCGGTGTGGACCAACACCCAAAGCTGCCAGGATCTGTTCAGGGCCGCCGGCACCAGGCCGGCGGCCCTTTGCCGTTTCATGGGAAGGGCACACGTGACAGGTGGCCGGGGGCGGTCGTCGGTGGCGGGACATCGAGGCTGGGGCGAAATCTCTGCGCCGGCGGTCGAGCCC
>PUNN01000252.1 GCA_003552605.1 Phycisphaeraceae bacterium | reverse complement strand
GGACCCCCGGACCCCCACGGAGCCGCATGGCCATTGGCCGCGGCCGCGGACGCCTGCTGACACAGCCAGCCTACCCGCTTGGAAGCATGAGAGGGTCGCGGAAAATGTCATGCACCCAATGGCACGTGGCCGGGCCACCACAATTTGACATCGATCTATACGTGGTTATCCTGTGCTTGTTCGCGTTCGACGGCCCTGCGGAGGGGCCGTCTCGTACAGGAGTTGCATCATGGAATATCGTAATCTTGGTCGCACGGGGGTAAAGGTCAGCCCGTTGTGCCTTGGGTACATGACCTTCGGCCGCAAAACTGACGAATCTGATTCAATGAACATCATCGATCGTGCCATCGATGAAGGGATCAACTTTCTCGACACCGCAAACGTCTACGGGCGGGGTGCAAGCGAGACGGTGGTGGGCAAGGGGCTTTCCCGCAACGGCAAGCGAGACCGCATTGTCCTGGCTACGAAGGTTCACGGAGGGATGGATGATGATGATCCCAACGCCCGTGGAAACCAGCGCCGCCACATCATCGAGCAGTGTGAAGCGTCCCTGAAGCGGCTTCAGACCGACTGGATCGACCTTTACCAGATTCACCGGCCCTGGCCGGACGCACCCATCGATGAGACGCTGCGCGCGCTTGATGACCTGGTGCGCAGCGGCAAGGTGCGTTACCTCGGCACAAGCACTTTCCCCGCATGGGGCGTGCTTGAGGCCCTCTGGGTATCGAAGGAACTGGGATTGAACAGGTTCATCTGCGAACAGCCACCGTATCACCTGCTTGACCGGCGGGTTGAGCGTGAACTGCTGCCGTTGGCGCAGCGGTATGGGCTGGCCGTTATTCCGTGGTCCCCGCTGGCCGGGGGGTTCCTGACCGGGAAGTATCGTCGCGATGCCGCCCGGCCGGAAGATGCGCGCTTCGCCGCGGACAACGAGTGGAACAACAAGCACTTTGTCGAGCCGGCGTTCAAGGTGGTGGACACGCTCGAGCAGATCGCAGGTGAAAAAGGCTGTACCGCCGGCGCGCTGGCCCTGGCCTGGTGCATGCATCAGCCGGCCGTGACCAGCCCCATCATCGGCCCGCGGACCATGGCGCAGTTCGAGGATAATCTCGGCGCGATGGCGGTGACGATCACGGAGGCCGATCGTGAACGGCTTGACAGTGTCAGCCCGCCCGGCCGGGCGATCTCAACGTACTACCAGGCTGATTGGACGCCATCGCGGTATCCGTGGCTGTAGGTGCAATCTGCACATCGTTTCGACAGCCGCCGGAGCCCACCGTACACTGCGCCACGACAGGCCGCACGGCGATGCGGTCATCTACTGGAGTCCTGTCATGGTGGGGTGTGCGCGGAGTGGGATGGACGCACGGGTCGCACGGCTCCGGCGGGGACGATGAAAACGCGATCACATGTTCGCTGCGTGAGAGTTTTGCGCCCACGCGTATGGTGCGTTCACCGTGGCATCCCGCCGGCCTTGCATCCGCCGGGGCAGGTTACACCAGGCCCATGGCCACCATCGCGCGGCCAACCTTGAGGAAGGCGGCGATGTTGGCCCCGAGCACGTAGTTGCCGGGCACCCCGAACTCCTCCGCAGTTTCGTGGCAGGTGTGGTGGATGTCCTGCATGATCTGCTGCAACCGCTTTTCGGTGTATTCGAAGGTCCAGGAGTCGCGGCTGGCGTTCTGCTGCATTTCCAGGGCGCTTGTGGCCACGCCCCCGGCGTTGGCGGCTTTGCCCGGCCCGTAGGCGACACCCGCATCCTGAAACACGTGCACCCCCTCGGGCGTGGTGGGCATGTTGGCCCCTTCAGCCACGGCGATGCAGCCGTTTTCCACCAGCTTCTTGGCATCACTGCCGCTGAGCTCGTTCTCGGTGGCGGCGGGGATGGCCACATCGCAGGGGATGTCCCAGATGTTGCCGCGGTCGATGTAGCGGGCATCGGTGCAGCGGTCGGCATAGTCGCGGATGCGCCGCCGCTCGACTTCCTTGATCTGCTTGAGCAGGTCGAGATCGATGCCGGCTTCATGCACGATCACACCGTTGGAATCCGAGCAGGCGATCACTTTCGCCCCGAGCTGGATGAGTTGTTCGGCGGCGTAGATGGCCACGTTGCCTGAACCCGAGACCACGCACTTTCGACCCTCGAGCGATTCCCCACGGGCGCGCAGCATCTCCTGGGCGAAGAAGACGGTGCCGTATCCTGTCGCCTCCCGCCGCACCAGCGACCCACCCCAGTCCAGGCCCTTGCCCGTCAGCACGCCGGACTCATAGCGGTTGGTGATGCGCTTGTACTGACCGAACAGGTAGCCGATCTCGCGCTGCCCGACGCCAATGTCACCGGCAGGCACATCGGTGTATTCACCGAGGTGGCGGTAGAGCTCGGTCATCAGGCTCTGGCAGAACCGCATGATCTCATCATCGGAGCGGCCCTTGGGGTCGAAGTCACTGCCGCCTTTACCGCCGCCGATCGGCAGGCCGGTCAGGGCGTTCTTGAATATCTGCTCGAAGCCGAGGAACTTGATCACGCCGAGGTAGACCGACGGGTGAAAGCGCATGCCGCCCTTGTAGGGCCCGAGCGCGCTGTTGAACTCGACGCGGAAGGCGCGATTGATATGGACCTCGCCGCGGTCATCCTGCCAGGGCACGCGGAAGATGACCTGGCGCTCCGGCTCGCAGATGCGCTGGATGATCTTGTGGTCGGCGAACTCGGGGTACTTCACGATCACCCGGCCGAGGGATTCGAGCACCTCGTGTACGGCCTGGTGAAACTCGGACTCACCGGGGTTGCGCTGGAGCACCTCCTGGTAGATGGGGGTGATTTTCTCATCGAGTTTTCCAGCCATGGTCGTCAAGGCTCGGCTCCTTCTGGGCAAGGGGGCGGTGTGGTGGGAATCGGGGCGGCAGCCCCTTCTGACAAGTCCATCCTGCGTGAGGGTGCCGGCCCGGCGGTGCCCCGAGGCAGCCGGCCGGCAGCCGCCCAGATGATGGGCGCGGCCAACCATGATACACAAAACCGGCTGATCGGTTCTTCTTTGCCCCTCGTGGAAACCGGGACGAGGCCGCCACCTCGCCTTCCTATGTCGCGAAATGGCCGCGTGGGACAAATTTGCGCAAATAAAGACGTATTTGTTGTGCATTGGGCAGGCCGTGGCATCCAACATGGGATGCAACAGAGAGAAGGGGGTATGCGTTATCCTGCCATGGATGCCGGATCGGCGTGGTCGCGGCAGTCGCCGGTGGCGGTGCTTTCGTCCACCGATATCCCAGCCCCCTTGCGCCCGCCGGCGGGCCTGAGCCGGCACCGGGCGCCGTTGCTACAGGAACCCAATCACATGAGCTTTGAACGCCCGCTGTCGTTTGCCATCGGCTGCATCATCATGGCCACCGTGCTGCTGACCGTCGCTGGGACCGCGACGGCCGACACCGTCGAAAGACCCTTCATCTGGATGGACGCCGCGGAGATCGAGGCGGCCGAGCGGCGTCTGGAAGAGGAGCCCTGGGCCGACACCGCCTACGAGCGGATGTTCTCCTACACCCGCGGGGGCGATGCCGACAGCTTCCGCCGTCTGTTTGACTACATGGTCCGCGGTGATGAGGAGGCCGGCGAGCGCGAGAAGCAGATTCTGCTCGAGTTCATCGGCTACGAGGTCGACCATCGGCCGTGGTCGGATCAGTACATCAACGCCCTGCGCTATGACATCCTCCACGATGAGCTTTCACCCGAGCAGCGCGAGCAAATTGAAAAAACGATGCGCAAGCACATCGCGCATGCCATCGACTGGGAGCGCGACTGGACGCGCACAAGCTGGCTGCCCAACATGCAGTGGCCGCGCAAGTTCAGTTCCCACCTGCTGGCCCTGTCACTTCAAGATAAGGACCTCATCCGCGAAATCGCGGATGTGCGTGGCTCGTGGAAGTGGTACCTGGATGAGTACATCGCCGATGGCCAGTTCTACATGGAGGAGTTCGGCAAGCAGTACTCGATGATCGGCGAGATGCTGCTGTGGTGCCGCGGCCTCGAGCGGCTGGGCATGGATGAACTCGGCTTCGGCTACGAGGGTGAGGGCGGGGCCACCATGCGGAGCTATCTCGAAGCCTACTTCACCGTCGGCTACCCGCGCATCGACATCCCGGGTGGACTGCCCCAATACCCGCACGTGACCATGGGTGATGCCCGCGGCGGCCCGCAGCATGTTTACGACCGCTCGAGCTACCCGCGCTACGCCATCGACCAGCACGCCAACGTCGCCGGGTTCCTGCCCGATGGTCGCGGCGGCGATGCCCACTTCATGGGCGCCAACATGAACGGACGCGACCACCGCTGGCAGATCGTCGAGAAGTTCGTCCGGCCGCTCTGGTTCGAGATCGCTCATCAGCAGTGGCCGGATGCCGGGTTCGACTACTTCCTGGCCCAGAAGCGCCACCCGGGGGATGAGAAGTACATCCCGACGCTGTTCCATGACCTCGATCCCATCGACCCGGCCGAGGTCACGCCGCCGAAACCGGCCCCATCCGCGGCCTACCGTGAGCGCGGTTTTGCCATGCTGCGGGCCGATGAGACGCCGGATTTCTGGGAATCAGGCTCACCGGCCGTGTCGCTTCAGTTCTCGATGTATTACGTCCACTACACGCACGATTCCTTCTCCCTGCTGGGTTACTACGCGCTCAACCGGCCGATCTACTACAACCGCCAGATCAGCGCCGGCTACGCCGGGGATGACCCCTGGACCGATTCGGTGCGCGGCCATGCCGGCGTTGTGGTCGACAGCCTCCAGGCCCGCCGCGTGGATAACGGCAATGAAGGTACTCCGAACCACCGCGTGCGGGAGAACATGGATGACCCGGCCCGGTTCGTCGCCGTTCAGGCCGAGGGGGTCTATCCCGATGTGAACCAGGAGAGGGCGCTGGTGCTGACCGATGAGTACATGTTCGATGCCTTCTGGCTCGAGAGCGACCGCGACCGCGAATACGACTGGCAGGTGCATGCCCTCGGCTCGCACCACCGAGTTGAGGATCAGCAGTGGACGGCCACGGATGAGCTTGATGGCGGTGTGCTCTACGATGATTCCATCGAGGGCATGGCCAACCGGCTCGAGGGGCGCGGCGATCGTTATGACCTCAAGGATGTCCACCGCTTCGATGCGGGCGATGAAGCGTGGTCGGTGAGCATGGTGCAGGACTTTGCCGGCGATGACATCGAGGAAAGCGAGCTGACACCGGCGTGGTTCGAGCGCGGCGTAGGCGTGCGGGTGAGCATGCTGCCAGAGCCGGGCACGAAGGTGTTTACCGGTAAGACCCCGACCTACGTCGGTGATGATTTCGATGAACCTGAGACTGGTGGTGTGACCCTGCTGGTTCGCCGCGAGGCCCCCGCCACCACCTTCGCCGCGCTGCACGAACCGTTCGAAGGCGGCAAGGGCGGCCACCGGATTGACACTTTCGAGCGCATCGCCGCCGAGGGCGGCTCGCTTGCGGCACGCATCGCCGGCGGTGACATCGACGATCGCATCCTCGTCTACCTTGGTGAAGATGGCATCGGCGAGCCCGTGACTCTGGAAGGTGAAAACGATGAACGCTATACCTTCACTGACCATGCATTCATCCGGATCAGTGAGGATGAGGTCAGCGTCACCGGTGATCTCGATGAACTCCGTCTCCCCGTGACCGGTTCTCCTGCCCTGACCATCAACGGTGAACGTGTCGACGCCAGTGTCAGCGATGGTGTGCTGAGCTACACCCGCTGAGGGCCAACCCCCCGCCCCCCACCACCCACCCGGGCGCATGACACGCGCCGCGGGATGTATTTTTCTCCCCCTACCTTCAAGAGGGGAGCGGGGTGAGGGCGGACTTGGTGCAAACGCCCGAATAGTTCATGTACCGTCCTTCCCGCCTCATGTGGGGGGTTGGCCGTCGGTTCAGCCGCGGCACGAATCTGCCCTCACCCCCGGCCCCTTCCCGCCCCAGGAAATGGTGATAGGGGGTAAAGGCCCGTTCCGCCAGCCGCGATATATGCCATGCACCCTGCACCCTGCACCCTATCCGTTGGCCCGTTCTGCCTTGCCCTTCGCGCAGCGCGGTTCATAGGATGTCTATGATGGCGATGCGGACACCTTCCAACGTGTCTGCGGAGCGTGTGTGGGCACTTGCCATGCTTGTGGCGATGGTGATTGCCGCGGCCGCATGTTCATCCGATGGCGAACACAAGACAACGAGCGGTGGCGATGCGGCACCGGCTGTTCCCCCGGGCACATCCGGGGAAACTTCCGGGGAAACTTCCGGGGGAACTTCCGGGGGGGGGTGACTGGGGCGAGCCCATCGAAGTCGACCGTGGGCAGGCTTATCGCGGGCCGTGGCGGATGAATGAATCGGAGTTTCACTTCGTGGATGACCCGACCGTGGCCCGCGGCGAGGATGGCACGATTGCCGTGGCCTGGGCCGATCAGAAGGCGCAGGACATCCGCTTCCAGCGATACAGCGCGGCGGGCGAGCCGCAACTCGATGAACCGACCAACGTTTCACGCAGCGGTGATGTGTTTTCATGGTTGCCGCGCATGATCATCAGCGGTGATGATGATACAGAGGTGTTCGTCCTGTGGCAGGAGATCGTCTTTTCCGGAGGTTCGCATGGCGGGGAGATCTACTTTGCGCGATCGAGTGATGGTGGTGAAACGTTCAGTGAGCCGATCAACCTGTCCAACACCGAAGCCGGTGCGGGCAAGGGTCGGATGAGCCGCCACGCCTGGCACAACGGCAGCCTGGACATCGCCCGCGCTGAAGATGGCACGCTTTACGCCGCGTGGACGGAGTACGAAGGCAATCTACGGTTCAGCCGCAGCATGGATGACGGGGAGAGTTTCACGGCGCCGCATCACCTGGCCGGCGATGAGCGGCGGCAACCGGCCCGCGGCCCCACACTCGCCGTGGCACCCGAGGGGGATATCTACCTGGCCTGGACGCATGGCGAGGACGCGCAAGCCGACATTCATCTCGCCAAGTCGAGCGATGAGGGCGAGTCATTCGGGCGGCCGCGAACAGTCGCCGCCGGCCCCGGCCATGCCGATGGCCCGAATTTGGCCGTGGACGCCGAAGGCACGCTCCACCTGGCATGGGCTGAAAGTGCCAATGGGCACGGACGCGGGAACACCTATCACATCCGTTATGCCCGACGCAGCCACAATGCCGATGATTTCGAGCAAGCACGGGTGATCTCGCGCGGCGAGGATGAAGGCGTTGAGAGCGTCTCTTTCCCTTCACTCGATGTCGATGGCGACAGCGGCATCTACCTGCTCTGGGAGTTTTTCCCCGAGGCAGCCGGCCGCTCCCGCGGTCTCGGTTTCACCCATTCAGATGATGGTGGCGATTCATTTCATGAACCCTCGACCGTTGCGGGGACGGTGGACCGCCAACTCGGCTTCAACGGCAGCCAGCAGGGGCTTTTGATGAGCAAACTCGCGGTCGATGATGCCGGCCGCATCGCGGTGGTCAACAGCACCTTCAACCGCGGCCAATCCAGCCATATCTGGCTGCTTCTTGCCGAGGTGGAATGACCCATTTTTGTGCGTCCGCGGGGGAGTGACGGCAGCATCGGATCGCGCCAGGCTCAACCCATTCCGTCTGCGGGGCGTTGCCGGCCCACACCCCAGTGCGCCTCCATCCCGGCGCGGCGGCCCATCTTCTTAAAAATGGCACTATATCCTCCGTTTTTCGGCGTCTCGTCTTCCATTGTGCCCGTGGAAGCGGGCGTAATCGATGTCGAGTGTTCGCTTACGACATGGATGTTTTTCCAATGATCACTCGAGGCCGCTCAATTATCGAAGTTGCCGCGATGCGGCTTGTGGGATAAGCCACTTGGTAGAGCATGCAGGTACATGCGGGCGCAGCAGCGTATTTTTGGTCGGGCTATCGCCATCACGCGACAATGAAGTTGAACACCACGCCCGCGAGCACGGCCACTGTCAGGGCCAGCGCCGCATAGGCCGCCAGGGCCCGCGGTCGGAACACCGCCGACAACAGCAGCAGCGATGGCAGCGACATGCCCGGGCCGGCCAGGAGATAGCTCAGCGTTGCTCCCGGTCCCATGCCGAGTTCGACCAGTGCCGCGGCGGTTGGAACCTCGGTGTAGGTGCATAGGTACAGCACCGACGCCGCAATCGCCGCCAGAACCACCCCACCCGTGCCATCGCCGCCGACCGATTCGGCGATCCACGCCGCCGGCACCACCGCCTTGATCGCCCCGCCCATGACAACCGCCAGCAGCAGGTAGCTGTTCATCTGGAGGAACAAGCCCCACGCCCGGGCCAGGAGCCCGCGTTTCGCGTTCCCTTCCTGTCCTGCGGAAAGCGCCGCCGCGCTCGCCCCGCATGTGTCGCCCCCGGCCTCACCGCTGGTTTTAAGCAATGCCCCCGGGCTGCCCAGGCGCTGGGCCCATCGCGCAAAAATCCAGGCCGCCAGAAGCGCCAGCACCAGCGTGGCGACCACCCGGCCGGCCGCGTATTCCGGGCCGAGTGCGCCGCCGGTGAGCAGCAGGGCCGGGACGTTGATCATCGGCGCGGCGATGATGAAGGCCATCACCGGCCCGAGCGGCACGCCCGAGCGGGTCATGCCGGCGGCCATCGGGGCCATGCCGCAGGAGCAGATCGG
>PUNN01000231.1 GCA_003552605.1 Phycisphaeraceae bacterium | reverse complement strand
CGGCTCGAAGCCCTGCTGACCGATGAAACACCCGAGTGAGGGGGATCGAGCCGGCTCGGCCGTTTGAAGTGGAAGAGGAGCCGGCCGATGTGCTGTGACGAGATTCGGCAACAACTTGAGGATTTCGCCGCCGGCCGCCTGCCGATGGCGTTGCGGTGTGAGATGGCCGAGCATCTGCGCAACTGTGCAGCCTGTCGCCGGGCCCTTTCGGAACACGATGCGGTTTCCTCCGTGCTTTGTCGCATACAAACATCTGTGCCCGCTGGTTTTACCTCACGGGTGCTGCGACGGGCACATCAGCGCGTGGCTCTGGTACCGGTCGCGACGACAAGGTGGCCGGCTCGTCTGGGGCTCAACTCGTTGCCCATGGGCAGCGCCGCCGCGGCGGTGCTGGCTGTCGGGGTGACCCTGGGGCTGCTGATGGGCTCGGATGTGATCGGCGTGGGCGGGGCCGCTGCGCCGGAGGGTGAGCCGGACCCGGCTGCCGCATATGGCATGGACTCCCTTGGCGAGGCCCCCGACGGGTCACTGGCGCAAAGCTACCTCACCGTCGTGGAGGCCGCTGAAAAGGACCCCGAACCATGAGATGGAAACGCTACCTGCCTTTGCTGGTGATCTTTTCCGTAGCGCTCAATGTGGCCTTTGTCGGTGTATGGATCGTTCACGCCGCTCAGGCCCACGCTTCCACCCAGCAGGTCGATGAACGAGGGGTCTGGTGCGCGCTGCATCGACACCTGGATGTGGGAGAGGAGCAGTGGGAGCGAATCGAGCCACGCATGCGCGCGTTTCAAGAGAAGCGCCACGCGATCGCTGATCGGATCCACCGACATCGCCAGTCACTGATTGATGCGATCGCCAGCGACGATCCGGATATGGAGCGGATCAACGAGCACAAGCAGCGCATCCACCAGAGCCAGAAGGAGATGCAACGACATGTCATTGAGCATCTGCTGGAACAGAAACAACTGCTTACCGAAGCCCAGCAGAACAAACTCTTCGAACTGATGCGCCAGCGCAGCTCCCGGCCGGGGGCCGGCGTGTGGATGGGCCGCGGTGATGGCCGTGGAGCCGTTGATGATCACGAGCCGGGGGCACCCTCGGACGGGCACGAACGTGGATTGGAGTGAGAGGTGAAAGGGCGAGGGCTCGTTGCAGTGATGGTTGTTCTGGGGTTGGTAAGCGGTTGCACGAATCTGGACCCTTGGGGCGTGTTTGATGCGGTTCCCGAATCACCCCGGGATGATTTCGGTGGCGGTGCCTCCTCCTCCACCGAGCACCTCGAGGATCGAGCTGCCCGGCGTGCCCGCGAGATCAGCGGTCAGACGCTCGATTTTAGTGGGTGCGTCCAAATCGCACTCGAGCACAATCCCCGCACCGCCGACTCCTGGCAAGCCATTCGCGCGGCGGCGGCGACTGTCGGGCAAGCGAAAGCCGAGTACCTGCCGAGCATCGGGCTGAAGTCCAACATCGCCCGCGGGGATGCGGCCGATCTCGATGGGCGCTCCGACACGGCCAACCGGGACCGTGTCGAGGCCATGTTTGGCCTTCAATGGCTTCTGTTTGATGGGGGCGGGCGCCGGGCCCGGGTGGATGCCGCCGGCGCTGAGGTGCTCAAGGCAGGCTTTGCACACAACAGCGAACTCCAGGCCGTCACCCTGGCGGTGGTCACGGCCTACCACGAATACCTCGCGGCGATGAGCACCGGTCAACTCGCCGAGCAGACCGTACGTCAGCGGGATTACCAGCGTCGCCTCGCCGAGGCGCTGCATCGAGCGGGCATGGCCCCTCGTTCCGATATCCTGCGCGCTCGTGCGGAACACGCCGATGCGGTCATGGAACGCATCGAGGCGCGCAACGCGATTCACGCGGCAAGAGGCCGGCTTGCGCATGCGATGGGGTTGCCCGCTCACACCTCCTTCCAGATCGCCCGACCGGAGCCGGTGAATCACGAGCAACAGCTTGCGGATATCGAGCAATTGCTCGAGGAAGCGGTGGCCAACCGTCCAGAACTGAAAGCCGCCAAGGCACGATTGGAACGCGAGCACGCCGGGGTGCGCCTGGCAGCATCGCGTTACTGGCCGGCGGTCAGCTTTGACACTGCTGCGGGCCTGGCAAGCCGTAATCTTCCACCGGATCAGAGTCAATGGACCCTCGGCTTCGGCGTCGATCTGCCGTTGTTTACCGGTTTTGAACGGACCTACAGCTACCAGAAGAGTGAAACGGCATTTGACCGCGCCCGCGCGGGTTATCAGAGGATTCTTCGCGATGTGGAACTGGAAGTGTGGATCGCCTACTGGCAGATCATCGAATCGACCGAGGCGATCGAAGCCGCGGAGTACCTGGTCGCCAGTGCCCACCAGAGCGCCCGGGCCGCCGAAGGTGAATACAGGCATGGCGTGGGCACGATCCTCGGCGTGATTGAAGCCCAGACCACACTGACCGGGGCAAGCAACAGGCTCATCCAGGCCCAACTGAACTGGCGTCTGGCCAAGCTGCAATTCGATCATGCCCTCGGCCGGTCACTGCTGTCCCGAACACTGCCAGGGGAAGGAGCTGATTGATGACCGGATGGCGCTTCAAACGCATCGTGCTGATTGGTTCCGCACTGGTTATTTGTGCGATGGTGATAGCGCTATGGTACGCCGCGTTTGGGGACTCCTCGAGGGCGACAGCGCAAGAGGGCCGGCAGAACGGGCGCGGAGGCCGGCCCGCCCTGGTGGTGGAAGTGCAACGTGCCCAGCGCGGTGACCTGACCCAGCACCTGCACCTTTCCGGTGAGATCATCGCCACGCAATCGGTCGTTATCGCTGCGACCAAAGAAGGGCCCATCACGTTCTGCCCCTGGCGCGAGGGGGACACGGTCCAAGCCGGGGACAAGCTCATCACGATCGACAGGGCGGTGCATCGCGCCGAGGTCGAAGCCGCCGCGGCCTCACTGGCTGTGGCCCGTGCGCACCTTGCCGATCTCGAAGCCGGCGCCCGCTCTGAGCAGATCGCCAAGGCTGAAGCCACGGTCGCCCGTTGGCGCGCCACGGTCGCCGAAGCGAGCAAGCACTATCAGCGCCAGCAGCAACTGCTGGCCGAGGATTTCACCTCGCAGCAGCGGGTGGATGAGGCACGGGAGCGCGTGGCCGTGGCTGAAGGAGAACTGGCCGCTGCGCAGCAGGAGTTGGCCATGCTGCGGGCCGGACCGACCGAGACCGAACTTGACGTGCAGCGTGCCGAGGTCGAGGAGGCGGCGGCACAGTTGAACCTGGCACAGGCGCACCTCGATGAATGCGTGGTCGTTGCCCCCTTCGATGGCGTGATCACGGCGGTTCATATCCGCCCGGGTGATCTTGCCACGCCGCGCGACCCTTTGCTGGAGATGTACGACCCGGATTCGCTCGTGGCCCGCTTCGCCGTCCCCGAGTCTCATGCCGCGGCGGTCGGCCCCGGGCAACCGTTGTCGGTGCGCATTGATGGCCTGGGCGGTTCTTCGTTTTCCGCCAAGGTCACACGTGTGCACCCGCAACTGGACCCGTCGCTGCGCACCCGGACGGTGGAGGCCACGCTGAGTCAGCCTCCGGAGACGATGCTGCCGCACATGTTCGCCCGCGTGGCCCTGGTGGTGGGTCATGCGCAGGATGCGATCCTGATCCCCACCGATGCGATCGTCAGTGGCCCGGAAGGTGAACCGGGTGTGTTCATTGCTGAACAAGGCAAGGTCCAGCGCCATTCGGTTGAACTCGGGATTGAGAAGGCTGGGACGGTTGAAGTGCGCGAGGGGGTGGATCTCGGTGAGCGTGTGATCGTGGGCGGGCACGCCGGCCTCGAGCCCGGGGATGAGGTCCGCATCATGGAGGCCGAGGCTCCCGACGGGCAGCAGTCGCCAACGCACCACGAGGCTCACGCCGATGCTTCGGGGGAGGAGTAGTGATGAAGATGACGCACTTGTGCGTCCATCGGCGCGTGGCCACCAGCGCTCTCGCCCTGGCAGCCACGGTGCTCGGGCTTTACAGCCTTGTCCAGATGCCCGTCAACTTCCTGCCGGAGTTGACCTATCCGTTCGTGCGGGTGGATATCCGCTGGCCGGGTGCGACGCCCGACGAGGTAGTCACCAACATCGCTGAGGTGGTGGAGCGCCGGGTGGCTACCGTGGACGGTCTGGATTACATGTCATCCGAATCACGGGAGGGACGGTATCAGCTCGAAATCAACTTCGACTACGGCATCGATCCGGATGTGGCGCACCAGGATGCGCTGGCGGCAATGTCCCGGGCCGCCCCTCAATTGCCTGACGACGTCGAGCAGCCGGTCGTCCACAAGGCCGACCCATCGCAGTTGCCGGTGGTCCACATGCCCATCAGTTCGACCCGGTGGGACATGGTTACCCTGCGCTCCTGGGCCGAGCGATGGCTGCAGGACCAGGTGATCGCCGTCGGCGGTGTCGGCAACACGGAAGTGGTCGGAGGGCTCGAGCGCCAGATTCGCGTTCACCTCGACCCGGAAGCGATGGCCAAGCGGGCCCTGAGCGTGGACGACATCATCAACCGGGTGGGTGAGGAAAACGTGCAGCAGTTTGCCGGCCGTGTGACCGTCGGGCCGCGCGAGTTCATCACCCGGACCGATGGTGAGTTCACGAGCGTCGAGGATATTGCCAATGTGGTGCTGGCGCGTGATGGTCCGCGGCGGGTCCAGCTTAAGGATGTGGCCGATGTGCGGGACCATCACGATCCGGCGCGCATCGTGACCCGTTTCAACGGTGAAGCCGGTGTACGCTTGACCGTGAACAAGCAGGCGGAAGCCAACACCGTCGAGGTGGTGCGGGCGGTAAAGCGCCGCATGGCTGAACTCGAGCCATCACTGCCCGATCACATCCACATCGGCTACATGGAAGACCAGGCCGAGTACGTCACCACCGCACTGAGCGGGGTGCGTAATGTGGTGATTGTTGCCGCGGTGCTGGTAATCCTGGTCGTCTACCTGTTTCTGGGGAGCTTCCGGCAGGTGCTGGTCATGGTCGCGGTGCTGCCGGTGATCCTTATTGCAAGCTTCACCCTGATGTGGCTGGGGGGCTTCTCGCTCAACATCTTCTCACTTGGCGGCCTGGTCGTGGCGGTGGGGGTGGTGCTGGACAACTCGACGGTGGTGCTGGAAAACATCACGCGACGCCATGAGCTCGACCCGTTGGCCCCGCCCGCACAGACCGCGGTGGAGGGAACCCGCCAGGTCGGCCCACCCATCATCGCAGCCACCCTCGCCTACATGGCTTTGTTTGTTCCATTTCTTCTGGTGCCCGGCCTGGCCAGCCTCCTGCTGCGCGAACTGATCCTGGTCATCGCCGCCATCGTCGTCATCAGTTTGCTGGCAGCGGTGACATGGACGCCGATGCTCACCGTCTCGCTGGTGCGCCCCCGTCCAGCGGACGCCGGTCCCACACGGTTTCAGCGGGCATTTGGCGCAGTGACACGGGCATATGGAGCCATCCTTGAAAAGGTGTTGCGACCGGGGTGGCGCAACGAATCCAAAGCTGCGGGCCGCGGGGTGCCAGGGCCGCGATGGCTGCTGCTTGTTGCCTTTCTGGCCATTGCTGCCGGCGGCTTCTGGATGGGGCCTCACCTCGGTTTCGAGTTCCTTCCTTCTGTGGACGATGGGCGGATCACGGTACGCATCAACATGCCCACCGGCACCTCGGTTCAACAGAGCGACCAACTGGTCCGTCGTGTCGAGGCCGCGCTCGAGGATGAGCCGTGGATTGAGAGCCTCTTTGCCCTCAGCGGCGGCCGCTCACGCGGCCTGTTCACGCAGGAGCAGGCCAATCAGGGTGAGATAGAAATCCAGCTCGTGCCGCGCAGCGATCGCCCGAACACCCGCGCGGTGGTCAACCGCTTGAGACAGCAACTCGGCGAGATTCAAGCACCGGGTGCCACCATTCAGGTGCGGCCGGCACGCATGCGCGGCGTGCGCGCGGGCGCCGCAGGGCCATCGGACCTCGCCGTCAGGGTGCAGGGGCCGGATGTTGCCACGTTGTATGAGCAGGCCCAGAAAACGGCCGAGCTCATGCGCGGGCGCGAGTACCTTTCCAATGTCGATGTGTCGATTGATATGGACCGGCCCGAGTTCCAGGTGATCATCGATCGCAGCCGCGCTGCGGAACTGGGGCTGTCGATCAGCAATGTGGCCCGATCGCTTCGTACACTGATCGATGGCACGGTGGCCACGCGCTACAAGGAGGATGATGAGCACTACGACGTCCGTGTCGTGGTCCCCGAAACGCACCTGACTTCACGCGCCGATGTGGCTGATCTGCTCCTGGACCGGCCCGGGGGCGGCAAGCTCCGCCTCCATGAAGTGGCTCACGTCCGGCAGGCCACCGGCCCCGTCGAAATCGCCCGGGAGAACCAGACCAACCAGGTCGTGGTCAGCGGCGATGCCGCCGGTGTCAGTCTCGGTCAGGCGCTTTCCCGGTTGGAAGCCGACCTCGAAACTGTCAGCCTGCCCGCCGGCTACCGCTTCGACCTCGGGGGGCAGGCCGAGCTCATGCTCGACATGCAGCGCACCATGTTCGTCATTCTTGCGATGGCGGTGTTCTTCGCCTTCATCATCATGGCGGTTCAATTCAACCGCATCAAGCTTCCGCTGCTCATCCTGGCCACGCTGCCGGCGTCGATCGCGGGCATGGTCTTCGCCCTTCACGTGACAGGGCTGGAACTGGGTGCGACGGTGTTCATCGCACTGTTGGTGGTGGTCGCAGCCACCATCAACGACGGTGTTCTGTTGCTCAATTTCGCCGAGGACATTCGTCGGGAGAAGCACGTGCCGCCCTGGGATGCGGTGATCGAGGCCGCAGGCATCCGGTTGCGACCGCGCATCATGACCAGCATCTCCATCATCGCCGGCCTGCTGCCGCTGGCGCTGAACATCGATGCGGGCGGCGACATGCTCCAGCCCATGGCCATCGCCGCTATCGGTGGCCTGCTCATGGAGATCCTCGCAGCGCTTTTTCTGATGCCCTGTCTCTACATCCTAACCACCCACGACACATCCCCCCTTCCTCTGTCTCGTTGATCACAACGCTCGAGCTGTCGCACCATGGAGGCCATCGGAGGTAACAGCTCTGGAGAGGCCTGGATCACAAACCGCTCTGTAGAGAGCGCGCTTCACCACGGGTCACCTCCACGACCATTGCTCTGCGGGTCGAGCAGGCACATACACGATTCAGCTACACAGATGCATCCGTCGCCCGCCATAGTCTGAGCAGCCACCACGCGAAGGAGACCGAGGTCAGCACAAGGCCCAGCGGCATCGCGAAGAGACTGGCAATGAGAATGATGTACTCCTGCCGAAACACTCCGAGTACCGGCCATATCACTTCGCCAAATACAAGTACGCTGAGGAATACAAACCACCCTGCAGTAAACAACCACCGAGTCGCACCCAGGATCATCAGCAGCGCATCATCCCAATGCGTTGGGTGACAGGCACTCAATGCGCATCCGAGTGCTGCAACGATCCCCTGGTACATGGCCGGCATCAACAGGGCACTTATCACGATAATGCCAAGCACCGTGCAGTCCACGAGCCAATGACTCAGGCGTGGCTCGTACAACCACCAGGCGCTGACCACAGCCGTCACCCCGACGAATGACCAGGTCGCGATCCGCATCAGCCTTCGCAAGATGGTGATGAGGCGAAGGCTGCCGGCTTCCGTCCTTTCCGGACGAATGATGCGGCAGAGCCGTCCTGTACGTCGCGCGAGGGCGCTGAAGATCGCCGCGACGATGGCAAAATTGACCGTACCGATGCACAGTGAAAAGATTGGATACGTACTAGATCCTGAAAACCTGAAGAACGTGCCCACCCACCCCCCGATCGCATACCACAAGAACAGGGCCGCGATCATCGGCCCCACCGCCAGCCAGACCAGGGTGGCGTTTGTCATGCGCGGTGACCAACGACCATCCACGCTTGCGATCGCCACGCTGGCGATGATGGGGGCCCCACATTCAGGACACCCGCCTTCGAGCGGGAGGCTACGCAGGTCATAGCCGCAACCGGTGCAATAAGCAGGAGATTGATCTGCTGAGGAGTTAACAGCCATAGGAACCCTCTTGACCACAAACCGCAGGAGGAGGGATCACCAACTGGCTGTTGCTCTGTCATTGTAGGCATCTGCGCCCGGATCGGGAAGCGGCTCGCACCTTCTCCGGCCGATGGGGGTGCATGAGATGCGCCGCGGGCATTTTTCTCCCTCTTCCCTCGGGAGAGGGAGCGAGAGCCTTCCGCGACACGTGTCATGCACCCGGCCGATGGGCTCGCTCGCAAGGCATGTGATTGCCAGGCACCGCTCCGGCTGCCTCGAGGTTTCCATCCCGATGGGCCCGGGCAGAGGCTGTGCGCGGGACCAATGTCAGGGAGCGGCTCTCACAAAGTGCAAGGCCAAATCCGTCCATCTCGATGATTCCTCCGGTCCGGGCACGGCAATCAGCGGCGAAACGCGACCTGCACCAGGGAGGCGGCTTACAGGCAGGTGGCGCAGCGAGGCTCACCCGATATCACGGGTCCACTCGGCCTCTCGATCGACAAGCAGCCGCCGAACTTCCTCCTCCAGCGCCTCCAGCCTTTCCACCTCGGCCACGATCCGTCTGCGACGGGTGTCATCTGGCGGCGTTG
>PUNN01000416.1 GCA_003552605.1 Phycisphaeraceae bacterium | reverse complement strand
GGACCTGCCGACGGAGGGTCTCGGCGAGGGCGGATTTCTCGAGCAATTGGCTGTTGAGCTCGCCGATCTGGCGGACATAGTCCTTCTCGGCCTCGGCCATGCGGCGGGTCCGTTCATTGGCCTCGTCGAGCAGGTCGCGCGTCTTGCTCAGGTCCGCGCTGCGGCGGGCGAGTTGGGCGCGGGTCTCGGAGACGGTCAACTCGACCTGCCGCCGCTCATCCTCGGCACGCTGGGCACGTGCCTGGGCATCATCGAAGCGGCGCTGGTATTCGGCGGATCGCTCACGCTCGCGATCCCGCTCGGTGCGGTACTGCTGCACAAGCCGGTTGCTGATGCGGCGGGCTTCCTCGGCGTCATCTTCGGCAACCCTCAGCCGTTGCTGGAGGCGGTCGATTCGCTCCTGGAAGTTGGGTTGGTTGAAGGCATTGGCCACGACCAGCGGCACGAAGGCCACGGCGAGAATCGTAACCATCACGACGAAGATCTTCGTGAGGATGCTCAAGGGTACCTCCTTGTTGGGCCGGCTGGGCGATGCGGGGTAAGTCGGGTGGCGAGGGCCTCAGTCGAGCCATTCGCCTTATCTGAATCAAGCTAGCTTGGCCTGATGAGGTTGTCAACCGCTGTCACACTCCGATCTTCGGCCTTCCGGCCCGGGATGCTGAACCGGGGCCTCTCCCCCCTGCCCGGGCGGTCTTGTCCCGGTAGGTGCGGCGGGAAATCGGGGGTGGCGGCACCTCGCGGATCAGCCCCGGGCGCCGAGGATCGAGGCGGCCGCCTGAAGGCGGACGCGTTCGTTGGAATCCTCCAGCAGGGCAACCAGTCGGCTTGCGGCCTCGGCATCTTCCACCACCCCGAGGGTGCGTGCCGCCCAGACGCGAAGTCGCCAGTCATCGCTTTCCGCGGCGTCGTAGGCCAGTTCGACCCCCCTGCTGCCCCCGAACCGGGCCAGTGCCCAGACGGCGGCGAGGCGAAGCTCCATGTTGTTGCGATCCTCGAGCACGATTTCCTCGAGACCGCCCTCCATCCCCCGGTCGCCGAGTTCGCCAAGCGTCTCGATGGCGAGTACGCGCACCTCGTGATGGCGGCTGTACGCCGCGGCACGCAACGTATCCAGTGCGCTTTCATCCTCGAGCCGGAGGATCGCCTCGGCAATCTGCACCCTGACCAGGGCACGCTGCTGATCGCCCGCCCGTCGCACCGGCATCTGTGCCACCTCCTCCAGCAGCGGGACTGCGGATTCATCGCCGAGATAGCCCAGCAGCATCGCCGCATTGCCACGAACCGATGGGTCGGGGCTGGCCAGCAGCGAGGCCATCGGTGTCAGGTCCACATCCGCATCGCAGCGGGCGAGCGCGAAATACGCCGCGGCCTGCACCGATCGACTGAACTCGACCTGTACCTGAAGCCGGTTGCGCTGACGGTCGGAAAGGCGGCGCTCGCGGTCGCGCAGCTCACGGCGAAACGCGGCTTCGTTCTCCTGCTCCTGCTCGAGGACATGCCGCACGCCACTTAGCAGGTCCTCTTTACGAAGTTTCCCGATACTGCTCAGCGCTGCAAACCGGACGGCGGGATGATCATCTTCAAGGCCCAGTTGCAGCAGAGGCGTGATCCGCCCTTCAAGCCGCTGTGCGGCCTCGATGGCATTGGCCCGGATGAACGGGTCATCGTTCCGCACCGCCTGCCGGACCTGCTCGCGGGCCCGGTCGGCCGCATCCTCGATGATCTGCGGCGGCGACCGATCATCGGCCCCATTCTGCATCCCGGCCCCGCCCTGTTGCGAGCGATTACCCGCCTCACCGGCATTGAGTTCCCCCGTGCCCCCGCAACCCGTGGCGATCACCAGAAGCAGGCTGAGCAGGAGCGATGCCACCGGCGATGGGCCAATCATTCGGTGGCCCGCACGTGAGGCGGTGGATCGGTGGCCGGGGGTGAATGCCTGTGCTGGTTCGGGCATGGAATGCGCTCCTGTCGACCGCCGCGGACGGCCTATCTGGCCAAGCCGAACATCTTACCTCAGGCCCCCGGATCGGTGCATCCCCGGGAACGCAGGGCAGGGCGAACGGTGCGCATGACTTGCACCGCGGGTCGGCAAAGGGTGGCATGGTCAGCGGCCGTCCGCGGCCGATGGCCATGCGGCTCCGGGAGGGGGCCGGGGGTGCCGGGCGCTCCGGGGGCCCCTGGGACTCGCATGGCCATCGGCTGCAGACACCCCCGGAAGCTGCTGACGCAGCCAGCCAACCCTTCTCTGGCTGCAAAGGGACCCCACCACATATGTCATGCACCCGGGCGAACGGGTGCATGACATGCAGGGGATGCAGGATGAGAAGCCTTGGGCGGCGACGTTCTGCGACGGCTGTAGCTGTCGCGGCGATGCCGGACGCCCCATCGGCGCAACAGCGGATAGTTGGCTCCACCGCTGGGGCTGGGCCCGGTCGATGACCCCGAAGCCCCGGGCTCCCCGGCGCAGGGCTGCAAAACCGGGGCGGGCGTGCCGCCACCGCAGCAGCCTTACACATTAAATCACTGCAAAATAATAGTTTAGGTGTTGAATTGCCCATGAGCAGGAAACGTGAGATGACCGTTGCGGTATGGATCGTCTCTGTTTCCAGGTGCTCAGCCACAGGTGTTGGGGAAGCGGTGCTGCGCCGGGTGCCGCTGATGCGGAGTCGGTCCTGCCAAGACGCGTCACCCGACGAACCGGCCTTGGCCTGGCCGCGTCTAAACGGCAAGCCCCCGGGCGTCGGCCCAGGCGTAGAGACCGGGGCCTATAATCGTCCGCTTCCCGTTTTCGTGGAGGTGCCTTCCCGCGGAGGAGCGTTGCGCCTCCGACACAGGGGCTTTCCCAACCGCTCCGGCCTTGTAGGGGCCGGGACCATGGCGGGAACACCCGTAGCGAGCGAGGCGACCGGACAGCTTCAGCAGACGCATTGACCCCCGCCATGCCGCCGCGAGCGACAAGCACGCAAGACTCCCGAGCCTGACCTGAAACTCAACTTTTTTGGAACCGACCATGTTGAACATCGGAACGAAGCGAGCGTGGTTTCTGACCCTGACTGGCAGCCTCCTCTGTCTGAGCTTGGCCGTGGGCCTGGCCATGACCAGGCCGGCCTTGGCCGATGAGGACGCTGCCAATGGCGGGGCTGATGCCGGCGATGCCCCGCGTATGGACGATGTGGCTGAGAAGGTCGACGCCGCGGAGGATGAAGTCGATGCCGATCTGGACCTCGCGGAGCTGCTGCGCCTGCCGCGCATGGCCGAGCAGGGCGAGTTCATCCGTATGCTCGATGTGGTCGAATCCGGCCGCATCGGCGATGACCGGCTGATCGGTCACCTCGCCGAGGCCCTGAAGCGACACAAGGCCAACAAGGAGGCCCGTTCCGAACGGCTGGCCGAGGCGTATGACAGGGCCATCGAGCGCATGGAAAGTGCCGTCGATGAGGGGCGGTATGAGCAGGCGATTTACCGTGCCATCGAGGCGCGCAGCTCCGCACCCGATCCGAAGCAGATGCTCGAAGCCCCCTACGTCACCGAGGTGGTCGAGGAGGTGCTCGCGCGTGCGGAGAAGGCGGTGGATGATCGCCACTGGCTGGATGCGCTGGGCATCTATCGGGCGTTGAACCTGTTGTACGAGTACTCGGACAAGTATCGCGAGCCCATGAAGTTGGTCGAGCGGCGGGTGAGCCTGATCCGGCTGTACGCACCTGAAAACTACAGTGAGATGTACGTTGAACATCTCAAGCGTCAGGGTGAAGAAGACCCCGAGGCACCGAACCTGCCCGATTCAGACTGGGAAGACCGGCTCGAGAACATCACCAGCGAGATGCTGCATGATGCGCTTTTCCGCGCTGAGCGGCTGCACGTGGCACAGGAGGGCTACCAGCCATTGCTCGCGGGCATGATCGACGGGTTGAAGGTGTTCCTCGATACCCCGGCCCTGGTCGACACGTTCTCCGGGCTGGAAGATGGCGATGCCCTCGAGACGTTGCAGCGCGAGCTTCGCCAGATCGACCAGGAAGTGCGGGAAAACGGTGACCGCCGCATCGACAGCCTCACCGCCAGCGGTTACGTCGACCGCATCCTGCGGACCAACCGTCTGACGGTTGAACTGCCCGAGCGCGTGGTGATTCACGAACTTGCCAATGGTGCCATGGCTTCGCTGGACGAATACTCGGGCATGATCTGGCCGAGTGAATTGAGCGATCTCGAGCGGACCCTTCGCGGCAGCTTTACGGGCGTGGGCATCCAGATCGAGCAGCGCCAGGGTCGGCTGACCGTCTCCAGCCCGCTCGAGGGTACCCCCGCCCACCAGGCGGGCATTCAGCCCGGTGATGTCATCGCCACCGTGGATGGCCGCAGCACCGAAGGCTGGTCACTCGACCGCGCGGTGCGGGAGATCACCGGCCCCGAGGGTACGGAAGTGGTCCTCGAGATCGAGCGGGCGGGGGTGGATGATCCGATCGAGGTGCCGATCGAGCGCGCCCCGATCGCCATCCAGTCGGTCATGGGCTGGCAGCGCAAGGAAGGTGGCGGTTGGGACTACTACATCGACCCGGAACTCAAGATCGGCTACATCCGCCTGACGACGTTCAACCCCGACACCCGCGACGACCTGATCGAGGCGCTCGAGCGCATGGAGGAGGACAAGGGGCTTAACGGCCTCGTGCTGGACCTGCGTGGTAATCCCGGTGGCCTGCTCAGCGCCGCAACCGAGGTGGCAGACCTGTTCGTCAACGAGGGCGTGCTGGTCTCGACCGTCGGCCCGCGCGAGATGCGAAACGAGACTCACTATGCCCGGGCCGACCGCACGCGGCCGTACTTTCCCATGACCGTGCTGATTGACACCGGCTCGGCCAGTGCCAGCGAGATCGTCGCCGGGGCATTGCAGGACCACCATCGCGCCCAGGTCGTCGGCAGCCGGTCATGGGGCAAGGGCAGTGTGCAGATCCCCCTCCCGGTCGATGATGCCCGCGCCCGCGTGAAGCTGACGATCCAGCAGTACCGCCTGCCCGGCGGCCGGCTGATCCACCGCGAGCCGGGCGATGAGACATGGGGCATCGAGCCCGACCTCGAGATACGGCTGAACTTCAACGAGGTCGAGGAGGTTCGCAACTTCCGGCGAGAGTTGGACATCCTTCGTGACAACAACGGCGACAGCCCCGCCGCGATGCCGGAGGATCAGGACAACGATGAGCCGCCGCGGGCCGAGCAGCTTCTGACCGATGGTATCGACCCGCAACTCGAGGCCGGGCTGCTGATGCTCACCACCCGCCTCGTCGCCCGGGATATTGCCTTGGCCGAGATCCAGCGTAAGCCGGAAGAGGCGGCCTCCCCGTAACCCGCCGGTCATCGCCAGCCGCTGGCGAGCAGCGGTTGGCACCGCTTCGGGATGGAGAAGGGCGCGGCGGAGCCATGGACTTGATGACCACCGGCAATTTGACCCGGTGGGCGATGTAACTCCACGTATCGCAGGGTCTTACGTGTTAGATTTTGACGTCGATCTATTTATCTGGTACGATGGTTAAACTATGGCCTGCCCCCCTACCACAAGCAAGAAAAAGACTAAGTCAACCGCAAAACCGGCTGCATCGAGCGGCAAATCCACCACCTCCGGCAAGGGTGGCAAGAGCGGCAGCAGCAAAGCCGGTGGCACGAAGCCCGCAACAACAGGCCGATCGCGCAAATCCGCGGCGACAACAGAGGCCGCTGCTGCGCCCAACATCACCAACTACACCAGCGCCATGCGGTGGCTCAACAGCCACGTTGATTTCGAGAAGATGCGCCTGGTGCCGTACAACAACCGCACCTTCAGCCTCGAGCGCATGCGGAAGCTGCTCGAGGCGCTCGGCAACCCGCAGGAGCAGTTGCGGTGCGTGCATGTCGCCGGCAGCAAGGGTAAAGGCTCGACGTGCGCCATGCTCGCGAGCATGCTCCAAAGCTGCGGCTACACCGTGGGCCTGTTCTCGAGCCCGCACCTGGTCAACCTCGGCGAGCGGATCACCATCAACGGGCAGATGATCAGCAACGCCGACTTCACCGAGATCCTGCGCGAGATCAGCGGCAAGGTCGGCTCGCTGAGCGATCCACCGACGTATTTCGAGATTCTCACGGCCACGGCGTTGTGCTACTTCGCCGAGCAGGCAGTGGATGTGGCGGTACTCGAGACGGGGCTTGGCGGCAGGCTGGACTCGACCAATATCATCACGCCGCTGGCCTGCGGCATCACGCAGATCAGCCTCGACCATACGAATGTGCTCGGCGATGACCTTGTCGGGATCGCACGGGAGAAGGCGGGCATCTTCAAGAAGGAGGTGCCGGCCATCAGCGTGCAGCAGGCGCCGGAGGTCAGCGCTGCCCTTCAGCAGGTGGCTGAGCAGAAGGAGACCGACCTCGAATTCACCGGGCAGCAGATCGAGTTCTCCTATCGTTTCGAGGCCAACCGGGAACTCGGCCCGCACACCCGTGTGAGCATCACCACGCCGAGCAGCCGCTTCGAGCATCTCGCGGTGCCGCTCCAGGGCGAACACCAGGCGCTCAATTGCGGGCTTGCATTGGCGCTGCTGGACAAGCTCAAGGCTCACGGCTTCGTCTTTCCGGAGGAAAAGGTGGTCAGCGGCCTCGCGGCGACCACACTGCCGGGCCGGATGGAGATGGTCTGGAAAGAACCGCGCATCATCATCGATGGGGCGCACAACGCCGTGAGCATCCAGGCCCTGATCCGGGCGCTCGGGGCCCACATCAGTTACGACTCGCTGGTGATGGTCTTCGGCTGCGGCCAGGACAAGGATGTGACGGGGATGCTCAAGCAGATCGGCCTCGGCGCCGACAAGGTGATCTTCACCAAGTCGCGGCATAACCCCCGCGCCATGGAGCCGGATGACCTGCTGTCCCGCTTCAGCGACCTCTGCGGCAAGATGTCGCAGACCGCCCCGAGCCTGCCCGACGCCCTGAGCCTCGCCAACCGCGCCGTCAGCCGTGAGGACCTGATCGTGGTCACCGGCAGCTTCTACCTTGTCGGTGAGACCAAGAAGTTCCTCGCCGACCTCGCAAACAAGCGCAAACGCTGACACCCGCACATTGCGGAGCCGACCATCAGCCGCAGTGCATTGCCGCCGCGGCGCGTGCGTTGTTTTCAAAGTTCCTTGGGGCCGCTTGTGCTGTGATGCGCCATCCGCCCGCGACATTGCAAGGCAGGGCCTTACTTACGCACAGCACCTTCCAACTTTCCAGCCTTGCACAGCATGCAGGCTGCGCCCGTTCAATCTGAATACATCGCCTGCACCCAGCGATTCGTGGCATCAAGGTCGAACGCCTCCGGTTCGAAGCGTTCGAAAATGTAGTCCCCGTGCTCTTCTTCTTCCGCCGATGCCGCTCGCTCACGGCTTTCCTCGCAGACACGGTAGTAACCATGCACGCCGCCGCAGTCCTCAGGCGGACAGGCGCGCGCACCGTCGAGGCAGCAGGGATAGACCTGCTCGGGGTCCCGTGGTGCAATCCTCATGACCCTGATCGTGTGCTCCCACCCATCACCGAAATCATAGACGTAATGCAATTTCATGTGGGCCCGGTACAGCAGTTGCCCGAGGATGACCTCGCTTTCATCCTCTCCCTCCATGTCATCATCGTGGATCACTCCCCCCATTGGCGTGAACCTCGGCGTGAAAGTCCGGCGCCTCTTGCCTCCCCTGCCAGCGAGAAAGAACTCATGAAGGTGAACATCTTCCCATCCCATTGCCACCTGAATCACCTCATGCAGATCATAGAGGTTGAAGTCGGAGGGGACGGCGACATGGCGCCAGATAGGCGGGTCAATGCCATCGAGTTCGATGCGCAGATGGTGAACAGTATCGGCCATGAACGGCATCTCCTTGTCGGGCAACGGCTCCTGCCCGGGTTTCATCGAATGCGGAATCATTATATTGCACGGGCATGCCGCCCCACGCAACCTGTCAAGGCCGTGTCCCCAGCATTGGCTCGGCACGGCGGCAGAGTTGGATGGGAAAACCCCATGGATCGCGCAGCATCGCCACCTCGTCCCCTGCGGGCGTGGTCTCGTGGCTTACCGCGATCGCGCCGGCATTGAGCAGCCGCTCGCGGTCGGCGGCCACATCGTCACTCACCAGTGCCAGGTGCAGCACCAGCGGGTCCATCGCGCGGTAATCGGGCACCGGTGCGGCGGGGTTGCGGTAAATCTCGATCATCACCGCGCCCGATTGATCGGCGAGAAAGAAAAACGGCACAGCCGCATCGCCACGGCCCCGCCTGATCTCGAAGCGCAGGTGCTCGACGTACCACGCCGCCGCGGCGGCCGGGTCCTCGACCTGCCATGCCATGTGCTCGATCTTCATCAGCTAAAGCTCCCTGCCACCGGTCGACCTGTTCACATGCCAACGCTGGAGCAAGCCTACATGGGCCGCCGCACCGCCGCAAACGATCTACACCAATCCCCCATCGCCCGGGTGCATGACACGCGCCGCCCGCGCAACTCAAGTGGCTTCACTGCTCTGCAAGTAGCGGGCTGCCGCCATTGCGTCCCGCTTCCTGCCGGGATCGGGCCCCGGCGAGGGGGTATTGCTCAAAGCCCATGGCCTGCGGCACTGATGCAACCGGCCTGCGAGAACGGATGGCCTTCAACCAGGGCAAACGCATGTAGACGCGAAACCGGCTGGCTGCGTCAGCGGCTTCCGGGGGTGTCCCCAGCCGATGGCCATGACGGCCTGTGATTGGGGGTTCGCCGCATGGCCAT
>PUNN01000228.1 GCA_003552605.1 Phycisphaeraceae bacterium | reverse complement strand
CGGCCACCGCCGTGAAACACAGACCGCGCGATCATCTGGCCAAGCCACACCTGATAATCGAACGGCTGCCATGCGCCGCCACTTGCAAGAAGCGCATACAGATGCGGCGCCGATCGCAGCAGCAGCCGCGGGTCGACATGGTGCCGAAGATTCTGAGGCGGTGTTTCACCCACGCAGATGCCTTGTCCAACTGGGAGAGGCCGGGATCGCTCGCTTGCGGACTCATCCATCTGAGCTGCCATGCGCTCCCGGGCCGAGATGCCCTTGCGGCACCGATCCATTGCCCCCTTCCCGGATGCGCTTCGCAAGCCGCTCACCGAGTTGCATCGCCGCATCGGCGAGTTCGGGATCATCGAGCATGGCATCGAGCGCCTTCTGCAACGCCTCATCCGCACGATGCTCGCCGGCATGACTGCCGTTGTTATGACGGGGCAGATCGAGACCGAGAAGCTGGTCGATCCGCCTTCGGGCAGTGAGCCTGTCGCGAACGGAGGCCTTCTCATCGGCGAGGACAGCTTCATAATGCGCCAATGCCTCGGCGCGATGTTCATCCTTTTCGCGACGCAGCCGGTCAACGAGCAACCGCCGCGCTTCTGCGAGAACACCGCTTCGCTGCCGCGGGGTGAGCGCACCGATCGCGGCCTCGACCTCGGCGATGGCCTCTTCATCAGACCGGCCGCGCGCGATCGTCGCGATCGCCGCTTCGGTTGCCTTCTGCCGCCGCTGCCCACGGAGTGGTTTCGCCTGTGTCATTGCTCACCTTCCTGCGCGTTTGCCACCGGTAGCGCCGATTGCCACTCGAAGCTGAACCGCATCCGCTGCCGCCCCTGCCCATCCTCCCGGCCTGCAAGTGCGCCGCGGTGTGGGCGCCGGCGCCGGTCGATCGCCGCGAGTCGCCATCGCGGATGCCGCTGTAACGCCACGGCAAACACCCGGTGGCCGGTGACCAGACGGATGCGAAAGCCTTCCCCCGCTTCCATCGCTGCAATCGAACCTGCCATGCGGCGGCCGATACCGAGGCCCTGAAAGAGCGGCCGCACCACGAGGCGCGATATCCGCCGCATCCGCCTCACACCGGCCTGGTTCAACGTGGCACAGAACGCAACAGGCTGATCGCGCCACCATGCGGCATAGCATCGCGCGGCGGGATGCATGCGGCGGCTCAGATAGTGATGCGGCTCAAACAGTGACCACGCCGCCATATCGCAGCGCGTGATCGCCAGCTCGAACGGCGCACGGCATTGAACCCAACCCCACGAAAGCTCGCCCGTGGCCATGTTCAGCACCCAGTCGGGTTCCAGCCACGCAAGCACATCCTCATGACACGTCACTGCCACAAACCGCCGCGATATCACCCCGGATCGAACACCACGGGCGATGGCAGATGCCGCCATCTGCAGCGTCTGCCGGTCGACCGGGCAGCCGAAATCATCGAAAACCACCGGGTCGCCCGATTCAAGCAATGCCCGCGCCAGGTCACAACGGAACTTCTCACCGGCGGACAGTTGCCGGTACATCCGCAACCATGCCGGTGGTGAGCCGAGGCCGACCGCGGTCAACGTTGCAGTGATGCGTTCGAGCGGATGGTCTGCGAATCCATCAAGGATCGCCCGTCGTCGCGGCCAGGGGCGCAACCTGGCGACAGATTTACCGAATGCCCGCCGCGCGATAACACTCTTGCCGCTGCCCGAGGGCCCCACAATCGCACCAATGCCCCACCGCTGCCCGGGGCCGGGCACTTCGCCCCGAACCTTATGGGCTGCCGCGGCCTCGAGGGGCATGTCGTACATCCGCAACACTTCCGCCACCCGGTCACTCACCCGCGGGACGTTGCGCTTCACACACTCGACCAGCGACACACCTGCTCCATCACCCATCACACGCGCCCGCCCCTGTGTCGTTTCGCCAGATTGCTGATGCAAGCCGGAATGTCAGGCCCACACCGGTTCCGGAATCCATTGCCGAAGCCAGGTCAACAGTTGCCCGTATTCAGCCTTGTCCAGCTTCACAACCCGCTGCCCGCGCACCGTGGTTGACATTGCATTCCACCCCAGATTTCGGATTTGCCCCGAAATGTGCGCAGCCGGCACTTCAGAAAGACAGGGGGAACGCAGTCCGATGGCTTCAGCACGGTCGCATCGCCGCCGGGCCAATGCCGCCGCGATCCACACCGCGAGTGTCTGCTCGCAGATGTCGACATCCGGCGGCGTGACCGCCACGCGTCGGCCATCGAGCGGGGGATACCATCGCTCGTACGCAGCGCGCAGAAACACTTCTCCCGCCGAGCGATAGCCCAGTTTCTCACCGACCGTGCGGTTGCCGGTGGCAAGCTTCATCCGCAGGCCATGCACTTCTGCAAGTGTCACGGCCCATGCCAGAAACGGCCATTGCGGCCGGGACCGCGACAGGCACAATGCGATCAGCCTGCCCGCGGTGCGGCCCCGCATCGGTGTCAACGCCGCGCCGGCAAGCATCATCGCATCAGTGAAGCGGTACAGATTGTCGAACCTCAGCAAGCGCGGCGGCGAGTCGGCGACGGCGGTGTCCGAGGATGTGGCTGATCTGCTCAAGGTTCATGCTCCCCAAAAAGCGGCACAAAACCACCTGCCGACCCGGTGACGGCAGGTTCTGAATCGTGCGGAGTACTTCGATCATGCGGCGGTCACGGTCATCACACGGCTCCACGGCCTGTCCCTCACCCGGCGGCGCCGCCGGCTCGGGCACGGCAGTTCGCCGGCCATCTGCCGATGAACCGTCACTTTCTCCTGCCATGGCGTTGAGACTGATCGTCTTTCGCCGCGCCTCGGCCCGGGCCGAGCCCTCGCGGCCGCACTCGGCGCGAATCGCGTTGTGACCGGACCAGGTCAATCGCTGCTTGAGAAACGCCTTGAAGGGGATGCGGCCATCGTATTCCTGCACCGCTCGCCACAGGGCCTCACCCGCCACCTCTTCACCTTCATCGCCGAAGCGCTTTCGGAGAAAGCGGATGGCAAAATCGAGATAGTCGGCACAGAGATGCTCCTGCTGCTCGCGACAGAGGCCACCGGGCGAATGGGTCGAGACCGCAGGCGGTCGGTCCGGCTCGACAGCCGCGGCCGGCTCAGCCTGCTCAGAGCGCTTCGAACGCACCATGGGCGCACACCTCCTCACAGCGGCGAGCGCCCGGCGCCGCGGAGTTCGTGAAATGTTAGCCATCCGCCCCAGGCGAGTCAAGCCGCAAATCGTGCCGTCGGCACAGGGGCGCATAACACACGCTGCGGGTATTTATCTCCCTCTCCCTTGGGGAGAGGGCCGGGGTGAGGGGCAGATTCGTGCCGGTCATGCCATGGCTGAACCGGACGCATGACACGCGCCGCGGCGGGCAACCCCGGGGCTGGCTGTGTCAGCGGGCTGTCTCATTTCCGGGGGCAGCCCGATGGCCATGCGAAGCCGCGAGGCGCTCGGGGCGCCCGGAACCCTCGGGACCGCATGGCCATCGGCTGCGGACACCCCCGGAAGCCGCTGACGCAGCCAGCCAACCTTCTCTGGCTACAAAGGAACCCTGCGGCGCCTGTCATGCCCCCGGCACACAGCGCGGCGGGCCAGGCCACCAGGCCCGGGTACAGGGCACCGTGTGGCTACTGCTCGACCTCTGAGAGCCAGTCATCCTCGTCTTCGCCCTCCCCGGCAAGGGCCACACGGAAGCCGAGGTCCGGCTGACGGTTGCCGTGGCGGTGTTGCTCGCGGGTATCGAGACCGAGGCTGTGCGGCATGCTCGACCACGCCCCGCCACGTGCAATCGGGTAGGCCAGAACGCGGAAGCGGCCGGTGTCATCAGTGAATCGGGCGACATGGCGGCCGGGTGAGGCCGTCCACTCATGCACGCCGCCAATCAGCCCGTAGAACCCGCCGAGGTCAGGCAGCACATCATCGACCGCCCTCGGGCCGGGCCCGCGGCGGTTCGAGGCGTCCCCACCGACACCGGCGGCCCCATGCAGGGCATGCACCGCATGCAGATCAAGCCCCGCACGAACGTCATCGCGCCCGCCCAGCGTCGCCGCGTGCAGCCACTGCTGTTCCGTCGGCAGGCGCGGGCGCGTGCCGGGGGGCTGCTCGGACAATTCCTCGAGCCAGTCCACGATGGCCAGGTAGTCCACCCCCGCCTTGGGCTCCTGCCCCTCACCGTCTTTGGCCGCATCGGCCCCGCCCTCAGGCGCAGATGATGGGTGATCGCCACTCAGCGCCCGCCACTGCGCGACGGTGGTCGGCGTGTCTGCAAGCCAGAAGCCTTGCCCTACCTCGATGCGGTCGACCCACGGCTCATCGGCACGGTTGCGGAAGCGCAGATGCTCAGGCAGGTCCCATTCGCCCGGTTCCACCCAGCGAAAACGCATGGTCACATCATCGTTCAGCGCCAGGTCCGCCCACCGGCCATAAACGTCAACCCCCGCCGCCGCGGCCCATCGGGGCGTGTCGAACTCGGCCTCGCGGTCAATGCGGTCCGCGGCGTGGCGAAGCCGGTCGTCGCCCGATTCGGTTAGCGCCGCCACCGCAGCCTCGCGGCGGCCATCATGGCAAAGGGCATTGGCTTCAGCCAGGGTGCGGAACAGCGCGGCCTCGCGTTCAGCGGCCTCCTGCGCCTGCTCGGCCAGGGTACGCATCGCTTCATCCGCACGAGCGAGGGCCAGCACCCCCTCGGCTGCTTCCCGGGCACGGAACCACTCACGGCGCTCGAGCAGCCGCTCCGCCGCCTCGGCCTGCTGCGCGGCGAGCATCCGATGTGCCTCGCGTGCCACCTCTCTGTCCTCATCCGGCCAGCCGGACACATCCGCCAGCCACAGCACGGTGTCATCGTGGAGGATCAGCCACTCACCAGCGGGCAGCTCGCGCCCGCCGCCGCGGGTGTGGCGGGCATTGAGCACCTCGAGCGCTGCGGCGGGCTCATCGACCGACAGCAGGCGCCTGGCCGTCTCGAGGCGCTCGGGCGCAGCGGACTCGGGCGCCGGGCCGGTCAGATGCTCCTTGAAGAACGCCACCACCGGCTCCGTCGGGCCGGCGGCACTGTGACCGCCCGGGACGATGGACAAGTGGACTTCAAGCCCGAGCGCCTCCCACACCTCGACCACGCGCTCGGCATCGGTGTGGTCCCCACCATAGTCCCGCTCACCCCGCAACATGTACAGCGGCGGCATGGCCCGGGAAAGATGGGGCAGGTTGTACCGAAGTCGCAGGCGGTGACGCGTCGTGTCATCCTGCGACGGGTGCTCACCGAACAGCAGCCGCGGCACGCTGTAATTGCGGGGCTTGCCATATTCGGTCCACCGGTCGACCTGCGGCCAATCCCACACCGCCCCCGCCCACAGCCATACAGCCGCGATGTTCACCTCCACCTCCTGCCATGGCAATTGCTGGACGTGGAATGCATCCTGCGGGACCATCCCGAGCAATCCGGCGATGCGGGCGCCGGCACTGTGACCGCTGATCCCGATGCGCCCTGCATCAACGCCCCACTCCGCCCCGTGCATGACCAGGAAGCGCAGCCCGCACAACGTGTCACTGATCGGTGCCGGCCAGCCGGCTTCGCGTGCAAGGCGGTAACCCAGCGAAGCCACCGCAACCCCCTCATCGAGCAATGCACGCTTGGCCGCGGTGATATCCCTTCGCTGCGAGAGAAGGTTCACTTCAGGTGAACCGCTGATGAAGTGGCCGCCATGAACGTAGCCCACGAGCGGATAAGGCTCATCATGCTCCGCCGGCGGCAGAAACAGCCGCACCGTCAGGTTCCGCTCTCCCTCCCACATCGACACGCGTGCCACGACCAGGTCATACTGTCGATATCCCCCATCGAGCTCCACCGCCTCGACCGCCTGCGCCGCCTCGAGCAGTGCTGATTCATCGTTGTCAATCGCTTCGGGAAGATGCGCCTCGACTTGCGCTGCGATGGCTGCCGGCGCCATCATCAAAAGGGCGATGATTACAAGCCACTTATCCATCAGCAGATACCTCCTGTCGCATTGTCCGCGCTCGCACGATTGTAGCAGGTTAACTACAGGCAGGTGTGCACCTTACTGCGCTCCAACTGCGCAGCGTCGCTTCAAGGCAAAATGATTCGCATAGCGACTGTGACAATCACGCCGTCCTGTCCACCCAGGACATCCCCGTGTCACTCGGCGCCATGCTCCAAGTAGCCTCGGCCGGGCGGGAATGGTCACTGGCCTGCAGCGTGTAGAACGTGCGGGCTGCCGGGATGAGGCTGCGAGGCTGCGGCCATGCCACAGCGTCAGATGACTGCAAGCCACCTGTCGTGCTCCGGCGACAGTGCTGTCCATGGCATGCACCGGCTTGCAGGGCGCGTGGACGGGTGCCCGGCGGGCCACCCTGGCCACGGGGTGCGCTTGAAGGGGCGCTTCAGGGGAACAATTCCGGGGGCGCTTCCGCGGGGCACTTCCGGGGGCACTTCCGGGGGGCACTTCCGGGGGCAGCAGGTCTGGCAGTGACATGCGTTCGCCCTCAGCAGCATCGCCCGCGAGGCGCGACTGGCCCATGCGGTGCGGTAAGATGGGGCCATGCTCGCCCACCGGCTCCTGTTCGGCTCGCTCATGATCGCCCTGCTGCTGGGGCTGTTCTATCTCGATGACCGGCTGGATGAGCTGTCGCTCGAGGGGACGGTGCTCGCGGCGTGGTTCGGCCGCGACTTCCTGCCGGCGGGGCTGCTGATGCTCGGGCTGTTTCTCGCCGTCATCATCCTGGTGGCGCGGGAGCTTTGCGAGATATTCCATGCCAAGGGCATCGGCGTCAGTTGGTCGCTGGTGGCGGTCAGCGGGGTGAGCGGGCTGCTGATCATGTACGGCACGCCGCAGGACACCCCCGCCCGCTATGCCATCGCCATCATGGCCACGGTGATGTTCGCCATCTTCATGCTGGCACTGCTGCGCTACAGTTGGGCCCATGCACGGACGGAAGGTGCGGTGATCGTCGCCGCGGCGACGATGCTGGCGTTTCTCTACCTCGGTGTGCTGCCCGGCCTGCTGATCGGCATCCGCCGCTACCACAGCGCGTGGATCGTGCTCGGGGTGATCCTCACGGTCAAGAGCTGCGACATCGGCGCCTTCTTCACCGGCCGCGCTATCGGTCGCCACCGCCTCATCCCCTGGCTCAGCCCGGGCAAGACATGGGAGGGCCTGCTCGGCGGGCTGGTCACGGCCGGCGTCGTGGCCGGTCTGCTCGTGTGGCTGAACAACACCTTCGAGATCGCCGGCATCTACCTGACTGACCCCGACACGGGCGAGCGGACCTACCACGACCACCGCTACCCGGTGCTCGCATCGATGCTTGCCGGTGTCATCCTCGGCGCGGTGGGGCAACTCGGGGATCTGACCGCCTCACTGTTCAAACGCGATGCCGGCATCAAGGACTCGGGCCGCAGCATCCCCGGCTTCGGCGGCCTGCTCGATGTGATCGACTCACCGATCGTTGTCGCCCCGATCGCCTACTGGATGCTCGTGCTCGCGGCGCAAACCGCGAGTGGATGAGTGACCGCCCGTGCTGCTGTAACATGGTTTCGACGCGGGGGGGAAACCTGCATCCGGCTTCTTTTCAACTTCATGCCACAAGGACCACCCATGGCCTCGAAAACCATTGTCCACATCGAGGAAGACCGCTTCTACATCAACGGGAACGTCACCTGCCTCGGCTGTACGGCTGCGGGCCGCTCGATCGAGGGCCTGCTGCTTAACTCGCGGATGGTGCAGGGCATCTTTGATGACCTCAATCCCGAGACGCGAAGCAACTGGGATTACCCCGATGGGCCGTGGGACCCCGAGCGCAACACGCGGGAGTTCATCGAGGCGATGCCCACCTGGTGGGAACACGGCCTCGATGCGTTCACCATCAACTTCCAGGGCGGCAGCCCGCGCGGCTACAGCAAGCAGCAGCCGTGGCACAACTCGAGCTTCGATGCCCGCGGCGAGCTGCGGCCGGACTACTGCAAACGGCTCGGCCGCATCCTCGACCGCGCTGATGAACTGGGCATGGTCGTCATCCTCGGCTACTTCTACTTCGGGCAGGACCACCGGCTCGAGGATGAGGATGCCGTCCGGCGCGCGGCTCACAACGCCACCGAGTGGCTGATCGAGCGCGGTGACCGGCACGTGATCATCGAGATCGGCAACGAGATCGACAACCGCAAGTATACCCACGAGATCATCCGCCCCGCCCGCGGTCATGAACTGATGCATCAGGTATCACAGCAGAGCAATGGCCGCGTGGACAGCCCCGCCGGCCGGCTGCTGGTAAGCAACAGCTTCTGCGGCGGGAAGCTGTTGACCGACAACATCATCAACGCAAGCGACTTCCTCCTGCTGCACGGCAACGGCGTCGAGCAGCCCGAGCGCATCCGGGAGATGGTCGATCAGACGCGGGCGGATGCGGCTTATACCGGTCAGCCGATCGTGTTCAACGAGGACGATCACTTCGACTTCGACAAGCCGGACAACAACATGCTCGCCGCGCTTGGCCGCGGCGCCGGCTGGGGCTACTTCGACTGGCGCATGCCGGGTGAAGGCTTCGATGAGGGCTACCAGAGCGTGCCGGTCAACTGGGGCATCAGCTCCGAGCGCAAGCGCGGCTTCTTTTCACTGCTCAAACAGATCAACCCCCGCCACTGACAGATCCATTGCCGCGGCCGGCCTGGTGGCAATGCATGGGATGGGCTCTCACACATACCGCATCGCAGCAGTCCCGGCAATGAAAACGCAGGTGCGCGGGACTTCCATCAACCTGCCCCCCTTCCGGGGGCGAGCACACACCCGCCGCGCCGAAGCCGGCACCGGCTTCACTGCTCATGTGATGCCTCTGCCTGCTCCCGGCCCT